>JBKEBB010000233.1:0-8181 GCA_047972845.1 Bacteroidales bacterium | reverse complement strand
TCTTTTGTGTAACGCTATTTCAGGACGGGACAAATGCCCTCAAAAAAAGGACGGCTCCTTTTCAACAATAGGAGCAAACGTTTTACGCAAAAGGAGTGCTCCTTTGCTTTAAAAGGTATATACGTTTTTAATAGAGGGAAATTGAAAAAGATTAGCGACGTTTTCTGACTCTTCGCTCCTCGGTAGGAGCTACCACCTGCTTGGGTTTACGGAAAACATCTTCGGGTCCGGTGGGTCTGATCTCATTATACCAATTGAATCCCTTCAAATGTCTATTTTCATCCACTATCTTTAGTAGAGGAGTGAGCGAACCTTCTATGTTTGGCCACATTTTCAGACGTTCAAGTTTCTGATTTTTCATATACATGGTCAAGAAACTACTTACCGCACGATTCAGTCCGATCATCGTACTGTCTTCCTCAAGCGGATAAAATATTGTTTCCACATTTCCGTTCAAATCAATTCGTTCAAGCTCTCCGTCGTTGAAATATACCATCATATCTTTCCCCGAAAGTTGATTAAAACACAACGAATCGACCTGCTGTACTGAAAAAGCAAAAGGACGGATGTGGGCATATTGAATGGTGGAGTCGTTCATCAAGGCTGAAATCGTGTCGCCGGTTAACTGATTTTCTCCGCTCCACAACACGGGTGATGTGTACATGTGAAGCATTGAATCGCGGGTGAAAAACTCCATCGAATCGCAGACTCCCTGTCCACTTGTGCGATAAAAACGCACCTGTTTGTAAGCTCGGACAATTTTAAAGATCGAATCTGGCAATGATTTAAGTGAATCGGCATGTAAATAGAGTGTATCCTCCTTGCCGTATTGAATAAAGAGAGCCGAATCGGTAATGAATGAATATTCTGTCTTTTCGTCGAAAAAGGCATATTCTCCAAACAAAGCCATATTCTCGGTTGTATCCCGCATTTCAACACGTCCGAAAACCTCCGCTTTACCAACCTGCTTGTCGTACACCAACGAGTCGCCTACCACTTTTCGGTGTTTATTCCACACCTCCGATCGATCAAGCAACACCGAGTATTCCGATTGGGTGTTGTACCAACCATTAGTGGTATTAATCACCGAACTATCAGACACAATATTAGTGAATGCAATGAAGGTGGCTATGGAGGTGGAAGTGTTGTATTGAAGGGAATCGGTGGTAAGAACAAACTTATCGTTCTCCAGTTTGACATTTTCTTCGAAAAGGGTCTCTTTGGTAGCCGGGAAATAGGTACCACGGCGAGAGGTGAGGACATTGCCGGAATCGGCAATCACACCGCCCTCAAAATAATAGGCAATGTTGGCCGCACGATCATAGTCCAAACTGTCGGTAAGAAGTGTTACATTCCTATTCTCCATCTTCACATTCTCGCGAATTTGGGCGAGTTGGGTATTCCCGTCGTACAAAAGATAATCACCATATACAAAAAGCGTGTCTCCCTGCACGATCCGCACATTACCATATGCTTCGAGCGAGTTCTGCGCTTCAAAGAAATAGGCACTGTCACAATACATGTATGCACTATCGTGTCGGAAACAGACATTCCCGAGAAATAGATTGGCGTTGCGTGTGGTGGCCTCGTCAAACACCAATGAGTCGGCCCTTTCGAGGTAAACGAATGTTTTGGTGGTGGAATCTTTTGATACTTTTGTCGTATCCACAGCGGGAACCGGTCGTGGTTGATCAAGCGGGGGAGTAACGCCAAAAGTACTCTTAGCGCCAGCATAAAAAATCATCGTAAAGAAAAGAAACAGGATGATTTTGCTGGCGTAACGAGTTGAAACAAGCGTGTAAAGACGAAGATTCATCTATTATTCTTTAATCCATCCGGGATATTGGAAGTCGCAATTCCTCCAACCTTCATTGATGCGAATAAATGTCTCCTTTTGCTTTTTGGCAATCCAAGAGCTCAAAGCCTCTTCTTTCTTTTTGACCTCAACAATGAGTTTGATTGCTTGGAAGTCATCGCCGATATTGGCTTTATGTCCGGAAATTCTGTTTTTGAGTTTAACAACAACAGCTACCTCTTTACCATTCTTTTGTTGTACCATCATGAACGGTTTCGATATCTCCCCGGGTTGCAACGTTGCAACCGCTTTGGCTATTTCTTGAGGAAGTTGCTGCATCTCAAATCTGGAATCTCCAGTTTGAGAATTCTGCATCAAACCATAGTTGTTGCGAGTATCTTTGTCCTGTGACAGAATATTTGCTGCCGCTTCAAAGGTGAATTTGTTGTCCTTCAACTCAGTCACCAACGTATCAAGACGGCTCAATGCCATGTTTCGAGCCTCCTGACTGATTTCAGGTTTAAGCAGGATGTGTCGACAATTGACACGGTCACCTCTACGTTCAATCAACTGAATAATGTGAAAACCATATTCTGTCTCTACAATTCGAGACACCTTAGTAGGATCACTTAAGTTGAAAGCGACATTGGCAAATTCAGGAACCAGATGATTCTTTCCCATAAAGCCCAATTCACCACCTCTACGTCCGGTTTGAACGTCTTGCGAGTATAGTGTAGCCAATGTACCAAAGTCACGCTGTCCACTATTCACTTGATCAGTAAACTCTCTTAATCTATTGCGAATGCGGTCAGTCTCTTCAACAGGAACTTTGGGCTCAAACAGAATCATTTGTACCTCTACCTGCTCAGGAATAAAAGGAAGACTATCTTTGGGAAGACCGTTGTAATATTTACGAACATCGGATGGCGTGATTTTAATCTTTCCGGTGATTTTATTCTGTACTTGATTCGCAATATCTTGTTCACGGATTTGTTCAACATAGTATTCGCGAAGTGCGGTAAACGATTTATTGAAATACTCCTCAACCTTTTCTTTGGATCCGATTTGAGAAATCAAGAAGTTCATTTGTTGCTCCACACGATTCAACACATCCTCTTCGGCAGGGAAAATACTGTCAAGCTTCGCCTGATTCAAAAAGAGCTTTTGAATAGCCAACTGTTCAGGGATAACACAATACGGGTCACCATCAATCTTATCTTGATTCGTTAATGACAATCTGTACTCTTCTACCTGAGATTTAAGTATAGCTTCATCACCAACAACCCATATCACTTCATCAATCACACTATTTTGAGCCATCAGACCAGAAATAGATGAAAACAACACTATCGCAATTACTGAAAAAAGTTTGTATCGCATACCTAACGGTTATTTATTATTCTTTGTATTTTTCTTGACACTATCCACCAAATTCTCTTTAACACGAAGGGAGAGAGAATTTACAAAATTAATTTTATTTGAGCCCAAGGCCTTATCAAACATCTCCTTTCGATACGTTGACAAATACTCGGATATACGTTCGTTTATAAACAATTCGGTGATTTGGTTTTTGGCATATTCGATCGGCATGGGTCCTCCGGCAGGAGAATAATCATCGATCGTAATGAATGTTATGGAAGTCGAATCAGAAAATTCGTACACCTTCTTATCAGGTAAACTTTTAACCAACGAGGATTGATTGATTTGAGTTCCTTCAAGAGCCTCATTCATGGTGAGCCAATTGTTGCGATAATAGTTATAGACTATAGCATTCTGAATGCTGTACTTCTCTATCTTTTCAATAGCATCCGCATCACATTTACGCATCCATTCTCTTACCAGATGCATCCGTTCGGCTCCGGCAGGTACTCTCAAAGTAATACCCAAAACCAACGGTTCGATAGCAAGCATCTGATCTTTGTTCGCTTCATAATAGGCTGTAATAGCATTGTCGGTAACCTCTTCCGCAATTCGACCTTCCGCCAACTGCTCTTTGTAGTCGTGCAATAGCAATTGAATCCGGTATTTGTTTACCAATTCATTAATACGATCCATGGAACGGATGTTACGTACCGCAAGCTCTTCAATCTGAATATCTCCAATCCACTCCTTAATCGCGTTTTCGATTACGAGTACACTATCCTCTTCAGACATTACTGCTGATAGATCATTTGAGAGCTCATCCAGATACAACCAATTTCCATTGTATTCGGCTAAAGGTGTTCTATTGCCATGTTCAGCTTTGTCTCCTTTACATGAAAGAAACAAACCCGACAACAACATACAAATAACAATCCTAAAAAGCATGACAATCGAATATCTATGAATACAAACCTTCAAATATAAGCAGAATCGTTCAATTACACACAAAAAATCATTCAACATCAAAGAAATTCTTTCCGGTTTTGACATGAATCAAAACCAGAAAGAATGTTTGTTCGATGCAAATTGAGTTCAATTATTCAATTCTTCTTATTCTCCTCTACTATAATTAGGAGCTTCACGAGTAATAGTCACATCGTGGGGATGACTTTCAGCTACTCCGGCAGCAGTAATACGAGTAAATTTCGCATTGTGCAACTTCTCTATGCTTGCAGCACCACAATAACCCATGCCTGCTCGTAATCCGCCTATCATTTGGAATAGAACCTCAGCCAATGATCCTTTAAAGGGAACCCGAGCTGCGATTCCTTCGGGAACAAGTTTTTTAATATCGTCTTCCGCATCTTGGAAATAACGGTCCTTTGAGCCCTTCTGCATTGCTTCGAGCGAACCCATTCCACGATAGGATTTAAATTTACGTCCATTGAAAATAATAGTATCACCGGGTGACTCTTCTACCCCTGCAAGCAAGCCTCCAACCATTATTGAATTAGCTCCCGCGGCGAGTGCTTTTACAATATCTCCCGAGTAACGGATTCCTCCATCGGCAATCAACGGCACTCCGGTTCCTTTCAACACTTTGGCTGCATCATAGATGGCAGAAAGCTGAGGAACTCCGACTCCCGCGATTACACGTGTTGTGCAGATCGAACCGGGACCAATACCAATCTTAATACCATCGGCTCCTGCATCAAGCAACATCTTGGCCGCTTCACCCGTACCAATATTACCTACCACCACTTCCAACTTCGGATACATCTTCTTGGCCGCTTTGAGGGTTTCTACCACTCCACGTGAATGGGCGTGAGCTGTATCAATAATAATAGCGTCCACTTGCGCGTCAACCAACGCGGCGATACGATCCATCGTATCGTAGGTTACACCTACACCGGCAGCTACACGCAAACGTCCCTTTTCATCTTTGCAGGCAAACGGTTTATCTTTTGCCTTGGTAATGTCTTTGTATGTTACAAGGCCAACTAAACGACCATCCTTGTCCACAACGGGTAGTTTCTCGATCTTGTGGCTCTGCAATATTCTTGCAGCAGCCTCTAAGTCGGTAGATTGATTGGTGGTAACGAGATTATCTTTGGTCATTACATCATCAATCAATTTATCCATGTTGCGCTCAAAACGCAAATCACGATTGGTTACTATTCCAACCAATTTACGTTCTTTATTTACAACCGGAATTCCACCAATTTTATACTCTTCCATCAGGCGAACCGCATCGCCAACTTTCATTCCACATTCAATAGTAATAGGGTCAGAGATCATTCCGTTTTCAGCACGCTTAACGGAATACACTTGTTTCGCCTGCTCTTCAATCGACATATTTTTGTGGATAACACCAATTCCCCCTTCGCGTGCAATCGCAATTGCAAGCTTGGCCTCTGTAACAGTGTCCATCGCTGCAGAGACTATAGGAACGTTCATCCGTATGTTTCGTGAAAAGTTAGTTGACAGGTCGACTTCGCGGGGAAGTACTTCAGAATACGATGGTACTAATAAAACATCATCAAATGTTAGACCATCCATAACAACTTTATCTGCAATAAACGACATAGAAGTAGGCTTTTATAGATTTTATTGCGTGCAAATATAATCATTATTTAGCAGGTGACCTCGCATCACCACACTATTTCGTTATTCACGACTCCCTATAAACCTTTTTTATTATTAATAAGGCTCAACGTGTTAGCCATTTATTCCAACTACCCAAATACAAAAAGAATGCCGAATCGCTTATTGCCTGCTTATTAGGGCATGGCTACAAGTGATTCGGCACTCTATATATAAAATAGCAGAAAAGATCTCCTTGTCAGTCTTGATCAATCAATCTTTCCAATTTCTTTCTATAGTTTTCCGTCAGTCAATGAATATGGCATATTCTCTCCGGTAAAACGTCTCGACTTGTTAGGCTTATCGCTCATCTCAAAATACAACGTTCCACCATTCATCACATCTTTCTGAGTGATAAATCCTTTAGTATAGGGTTTCCCATTCAACTTCACAGACTTCACATATCTATTCGTATCACTCACTTTTGGAGCCTCAATCTGAAATGTCTTACCATTTTCAAGATTCAGTTTGATAAATGGAAGATACGGAGCTCCCAACACCAACTGATCGGTTCCCGGACACACCGGATAGAATCCCATAGCCGTAAACAGATACCACGCCGACATCTGACCGCAATCGTCATTTCCGCATAGTCCATCAATGTTGTTTCTATACATCTTATTCATCACCTCGCGCACCCAATACTGCGCTTTCCAAGGTTGCGAAGTCCAATTGTAGAGATAGATCACATGGTGTGACGGTTCGTTTCCATGCACATAATTACCCATGATTCCCTCTTTAGTAACATCTTCCGTATGCTCAATAAACTCATCGGGCAACTGCATGGTGAACAACGAATCGAGACGACTCACAAATTGTTTATCACCACCCATCAACGAAATCAATCCCATTGGATCGTGAGGAACATAGAACGAATAGTTCCAACTGTTGCCTTCAATGAATCCCTCATCATGCGTACTAAGTAATGAATAAGGAGCTTTCCATTCACCATTTCTCATTTTGGCGCGAGCGAAACCGATGTTCTTATCAAACACATTGCGATAGTTCAACGCTCTTTTCTTATACTCCTCGGCTACCTTCGTGTTACCCTCTTTAAGGGCTGTGTAATAGATAGCCCAATCGTCGTATGCATATTCAAGGGTGATGCTCGATCCACTTTTGATTTTATCGAAAGGCACATAACCTAACTTGATGTACTCATCAGTACCGTCATACTGCAAAAAGTTCGCGCTACTTATCATCGATTGCAACGCATGGTCTGTGGCAGGATATATCTCTTTATTAATCGCATCGGCAAGAACAGAGACTCCATGATAACCAATCATGCACCAGTTTTCGTTTGCCACGTGCGACCAAACAGGAAGAATTTTATGTACGCTTTGATCCCTGTGAGCCAACATAGAGGCACACATATCGCGGTTTCTCGAAGGACTGAGTATATTGAAAAGAGGATGAAGTGCTCGGTATGTATCCCACAATGAGAAGATGGTGTAATTAGTAAATCCATCGGCCACGTGAATATTTCCGTCAAGACCTCTGTATTTCCCGTCACAATCCTGATAAACGGCCGGATTAATCATCGTGTGATACAAAGAGGTAAAAAGCATCGCCATCTGATCATTGTCTCCTTTCGCCTCGATCACTTTAAGACCTTCTGCCCACTTAGCGGCGGTCTCCTTTTGCACTTGGGCAAACGATTTGTCTCCCGCTTCCACGTTCAGATTGTTCAACGCTCCGGCTGTGCTTACACCAGACATGGCCACCTTTACTGTTAACTCGCGGATATCGCCAAAGTTGAAATAGGCACAAATCTTACGTCCAGCAATCTCAGCAAAGTTTTCATATAAGTTGAATTTTCTCCATCCCCCTGCATAGTTTATCTTTTCAAACTCCTTATACCCATAGGTGGTGATGGGCGCCGAAAGTTCTATCGCGAAATATTGGTAATGTTCCCGTGCCCATCCGTTGGTTATACGGTATCCTGTAATCAATGTAGGACTCTCCACTCTCACACTCGCCCACAACACCTTTCCATCGTAGTTGTAGATCGAACGTATCAGATCGAGTATTATGCGCTGCTCTCCGCTTTTATTAAAGGTGTATTTATGCACCCCAACACGTTCAGTGGCGGTAAGTTCTGCACGGATACCATAATCGCTCAACGTAACAGCGTAATAGCCCGGCGATGCCTGCTCCGAATCATGCGAGAATCGGGAACGATACCCACTATCCGGATTATCGGCGGTTCCGGGATTCAACTTCAATTCCCCGTTGGTAGGCATAATAAGAATGTCTCCGTGATCCGAATGTCCGGTTCCGCTCAAATGGGTATGTGAGAAGCCCACTATTGTACTATCCTTATACTGATATCCGGCACAATACTCATACGAACGTTTTTGATACACCCCATTAATATTATG
>JBKEBB010000232.1:0-6145 GCA_047972845.1 Bacteroidales bacterium | reverse complement strand
TCTTTTGTGTAACGCTATTTCAGGACGGGACAAATGCCCTCAAAAAAAGGACGGCTCCTTTTCAACAATAGGAGCAAACGTTTTACGCAAAAGGAGTGCTCCTTTGCTTTAAAAGGTATATTCGTTTTTCAAAGGGGGTGGATTGTCTTATTCAGAGGTTAAATAATGTTGTCTCGTAAGTAATAATATTCATCAGATGTTGTATATGTAATTGCAATACGATACGTTTGTAACGTATTGTACCTAATTCTATTGCTTAAAAAAACATATCCATGAAATCGCCTCCCAATTTCCCACTCCAAAATCATCGACCGGATATCCTCTTCGGATTCATCATCAAATCATACACCTTGGTAAGTCGTCAATGGAATAATCACTATTATAAAAATCGTTGTCAGGAAATGAAATAGAAATAGCTATGAAAACAAAAAAAAATCTCAGTTGTGATATGTGCGCTATTGACCCTTGTATTGAGCGGTTGCGCAGGGAAGACAGGCAATCAGTATCTTGAAACGAGTCAATCGGGATTTGATAAACCTATAAGTCATTATCAGATAAACATTGAGGAGTGCTTAAAGAATGAAGGAAGCGGGCCAATCCGATTAAGTGAACTATATAGAGAATTCGAATTTTTTAATGTTTAATTACAAATTCAAATAATAGGAAGGGTGTGAGTGCAAATCACACCCGACGAAAACCCATTGGCAAACCGAATCTTTGTTATATATAAACAATAATAAATCAATAGAGATGGGAAAAATAAACTTCTCTTTAGTCGTTTTCCTGCTTGCCATTACAGGATGTAATGAAAGCAAACGAGCAATGGATAAAATGGGTAATGATTTAGTTACAGTGGATGTCATGACTACAGATTATCCCATGAAAGAGCTGATTCTTCAGGATTTTATGGATGTGGAGTATATCGCGCTGGAAACCAATGACGATTTTATTAATGAGGGACTGGTTCAGGCTGTAGGTCAGAATATCTTAGTAGTTAAAAACGGGAATGATGATGGAGATATTTTTATTTATAGCCGAAAGACAGGTGAAGCGATCCGAAAGATAAACCATAAGGGACAAGGTGCTGAGGAGTATGTGTCTATTTCCAGAATAGTTCTGGATGAAGATAAGGATGAAATGTTTGTCATTGACAATTCGGCAAAGAGAATGTTGATATACGATTTAGAAGGAAAATTCAAGAGAAGTTTTAAATTTCCGGAAAATACAATGTATAAGAAGATTTTCAATTTTGACAAGCAAAATCTCATATGTTATAATTTTAGTCCGAGTAATCAAGGGACGCCATTTACTATTATATCCAAACAGGATGGAAGCATTACCCAAGAGATTCAAATTCCGTTTGAAGAGAAAAAAACAATTACAATTACTTTGAAGGATGAAGCAAAAGATATGATCTATGGTGCGGATTTTACAATTTATCCCATAATACCTCTTTCCAATAATAATAATTGGATATTGGTAGAACCTTCGTCTGATACCATTTATTGCTATTCATCTGAACACGAAATGAAGCCTTTTTTGACAAGAACTCCATCCATTCAATCCATGGATCCGGAAGTATTTCTTTTCCTTAATGTGGTAACTGACCGTTATTACTTTATGGGAATTGTAAAAAAAGAATATTCTTTTACTACAAACAAAGGATTTCCAAGTAATTATATGATGTATGACAGGCAGGAACAATCCATGTTCAGATATACAGTGTACAATAATGATTATTCCAATAAAAAGACAGTAAATATATTTAGTCCTGAGAATAGTGAAGTTGCATTCTATAATAGAATAAACCCATCCGAATTAGTTGATTCGTATAAGAAAGGAGAACTGAAAGGCAAGTTGAAAGAAATTGCTGCAACGTTGGACGAAGATTCCAATCCGGTGATTATGGTTGTGAAGCATAAGAAATAATTGAGTCGGATATGAATAGAAATCACACCCGATGAAACATTCTTTGAGTAGAAATTTATAGGAGCATTGACTAAATCCATTCAAATATATCGAGAATATTATTAGCCCTGTTTATCCTTTTTCATAGAGAAATAGAGATGTTGTGTTGATATCATTGAATATTCCAATAACTCGTTATCAAATACAGGAAAGATGTATTGATAATGAGTTTTTTGTTTTAGTTGCCTCAATTACGGTCCTTTTGTTAGAGGTGGGGTATGCATGCGTGCATATTTATGTATGATATTCAATGTTATAGATATTATCTTCATAAAACTTGATGATATATTACTGTTGGACTTATAAACGTGAGATTTTATCTTACGGATCATTATATTCATTTTTGATATAAAATCTCACGTTTAAAGTTTTGTGCATATGCTTTCAAAAGGGTTAATTTGCATAAACAATAGTGCGAAGCATATGTAAAAAATTAAACACCCGTCGATTTTTCAAAGTTGAGGAAATCGAAAATGAGAAATATGGACTGGGATGGTTAATCTGTGAATGAGTGAAGTTTTTGAAATGAAGGATGAAATATTTCTTCACTTGATTTAAAAAGCCAGTAGTCTCATCAATGTATTAAGTGCTGTGAATGATAAAAAAACGCCAACGATCACTGTTTGTCAGGAGTTCGTTGTTAAGGATAGTTGCTAGTGAAAAAACAAAAACCATGACAGATGTACCCTCCCATCTTCCTTTTTTCGCGACTGCCATTATGAAAATGGTATTGCTGATTATTCAGAGACATAAAATTATCCAATAGGGGGATTAATTCGGGAAGATGGGAGTGGTACTCTTTCTAAAGAAGCGGAGATTGCTTCTTTTCGTGAGTGATTTGAGGTAAGGATAGCATATCTTATATCTTACCATCAAATCATACCAATAAAGTGTATGTAGTGTGTTATTTGTTAGATTGGGGGAGTTTGACATCCTCATTCCATTGAACGGAGTTTAGGTTCTTTAATATCCCTTTCAGCAACTTGCTTTTGTGGATAACTCTTTTTTATTCCCTTGTTGAATCGGATGCAATAGGGAGTAAACATATTCGAATAATATGATTGTTGCATCTATTTAAGGCGATGCCGCCTATTCAAATGACAGAATAGATTCAGATTATTATGTAGGGTTCTGTTGATATATTTTGGAAATTTATCAACGAAATGGTTGTTTGTATTGAAAAAATGAGTAATATTGCAGCGTAAAAACAATCTTTTGACAGTCGGTGAATAGAACAACTTTACATATGACACGTTCAACAACCATGACCCCTTAGGGGGTGATTGTCTATTATTCCACAGCAGGAAGGTTTCTTTATATCTCTATTGGGTTGTTTCCCTCTCTACGACCTTCAGAATATCTTTGTTTTCCAACTTATTATTTTAAAAACGTTGAAGTGAACCTTCGGATGTGCCATTTGTGGCACTTTGTCCGATTTGTTTCATCTTCCTATATCATATCTACAGATCAATGAAAGTATTAAAATTTGGAGGTTCATCGGTTGGTTCGATTGCCAGTGTGAACGCAGTGAAGCAGATAGTCGAGGCTCGTAACGAGCCCGTTGTAGTAGTAGTTTCCGCATTGGGCGGAATAACCGATCATCTCTTGCAAACGGCGCAAATGGCACGAACAGGAAATCGTGCGTATCTGAATGAATACAATACTATAGTAGCCCGACATATCGAAATGATTGAAGGAGTTGTTCCTTCTGCCAAAATAGATAACGTGAAGACTTCTGCATACACTTTGTTTGAGGAGTTGTCCAATATTTTCAGAGGAGTAAGTTTGATCAAGGATCTTTCTGCTAAAACCAATGATGCCATTGTTAGTTATGGTGAGAGACTCTCTTCGCTTATTGTTAGCAATGTGATCGAAGGAGCAGTTTTGTATGATGCGCGTGAGTTTATCAAAACACGTCAGCAGTTCAAACGTCATGTGTGTGAAACCGATCTGACCTATGCATTGATACGAGATAAATTCAGGGAGATGCCGAAAGTTGCCTTGGTGCAGGGATTTATCTCCTCGGATGTGGAAACGGGTGATGTTACCAATCTGGGACGTGGCGGATCAGACTATACCGCCGCGATACTTGCCGCCGCCCTGCATGCCGATTTATTGGAGATATGGACGGATGTAGATGGATTTATGACTGCTGATCCCCGTGTGATTAAAACAGCCTATGTGATTGATCATCTCAGTTTCGTGGAGGCGATGGAGCTTTGTAACTTTGGAGCCAAGGTTATTTATCCCCCTACAATCTATCCGGCTTATCACAAGAATATTCCCATAATCATAAAAAACACCTTCAATCCTGACGCGGAAGGAACACTCATTTGTACCGGAAACGGAAAAGAGAAGAACGGACGCTCTATCAAAGGTATTTCATCCATAAACGACACCTGCCTGATAACGATTCAAGGACTTGGAATGGTAGGCGTGATTGGTGTGAACTATCGAATATTCAAGGCTCTGGCGAAAAGCGGAGTGAGCGTATTCTTGGTGTCGCAGGCATCTTCGGAAAACTCTACTTCAATTGGAGTTAGAAACGCGGACTCCGATTTGGCTGTTCAGGTTCTTCGAGAGGAGTTTGTACATGAAATTGAATTGGGAGAGATTGACAACATCAATGCCGAAAAGAATTTGGCTACGATAGCCGTTGTAGGAGAAAATATGAAACATACTCCGGGTATTGCCGGAAAGTTGTTTGGTACGCTGGGGAGAAACGGTATCAGTGTGATCGCCTGTGCGCAGGGAGCTTCCGAAACCAATATCTCGTTCGTCGTTGAATTGAATTCGTTGCGTAAGGCGCTGAACGTAATTCATGACTCTTTCTTCCTGTCGGATTATCAAGAGATGAATATCTTCCTTATAGGTGTGGGTACGGTAGGAGGCAGTTTGTTGGAGCAGATCAAGCAACAGCAACCTAAACTGATGGAGCAGAATAAACTGAAGCTAAATATTGTAGGAGTTGCCGATGAGCGTCATTGTATCTTTACACGCGAGGGAATCTCTCTTGATAACTATAAGGAGCAATTGGATGCATCGGCGGTCAAGTCTTCACCTGAAGCCATTCGTGAAGGGGTACTTGGAATGAATATTTTCAATTCGGTATTTGTTGATTGTACTGCAAGTCCCTCGATCGCCGGACTGTATAAAGACTTTCTGGAACACAATATTTCGGTGGTGTGTGCCAATAAGATTGCCGCTTCGGGAGATTATCATGTCTATAGCCAACTGAAGAAGATCGCGCGCGAACGAGGAATCAAGTTCCTGTTTGAAACCACTGTGGGAGCTGGACTTCCGATTATCAATACCATGAACGCGTTGATCAACAGCGGTGACAAGATGTTGCAACTGGAAGCCGTGTGGTCGGGAACGCTCAATTATATATTCAACACCATCAGTGAGGATATTCCCTTGAGTAAAACCATTCGGATGGCGCAAGAAGCCGGATACTCCGAGCCCGATCCGAGGATTGATCTGAGTGGAAAAGATGTGGTGAGAAAGTTGGTAATCTTATCTCGTGAAGCAGGTTATCAGGTGGAACAAGAGGATGTTGAGAAAAACCTGTTTGTTCCTGATAGATTCTTTGCAGGTTCAATTGATGATTTCTGGAATTCTATTTCTCAATTGGACGAGGAGTTTGAGAATAAACGCAATAAGTTGGCGGATAAGAATAAACGTTTTCGTTTTGTGGCTCAAATGGAGTTGGGAAAAACCAAAGTGGGATTGCAAGAAGTGGATCACGACCATCCCTTCTATAATTTGGAAGGAAGCAACAACATAATTATGATTACCACCGAACGTTACAACGAATATCCGATGCTTATACAAGGGTATGGTGCCGGAGCAGGAGTGACTGCTGCAGGGGTATTTTCCGATATTATTAGTATTGCGAATATCCGATGAAACCAACATGTAGATCAATTATCTCTTTTCATTAAAAGAGAGATGATGATTTGATCTTACCTGATAGGTTCCATAACACATTGATCTCAATAATAGAATATGAGTTATGAAGTATCTGATTATACTGGCGGACGGGATGGCCGACGAGCCTATTGAGGCATTTGGATCCCGTACTCCTTTACAATATATATCTACTCCTTCCATGGACCGATTGGCAGCCATGGGAAGGTGTGGTCTTTTTAAATCGGTTCCCGATGGATTTCATCCC
>JBKEBB010000341.1:0-3638 GCA_047972845.1 Bacteroidales bacterium | reverse complement strand
CGTTGCAGTTCCAGCACATCTTCACACTGTTCTCAGTGACATGCTCGAATATCGCCTTCATGTTGGGTAGCTCCTGAGTTCCCTCGCCATGCACCTCTACACGGATAGCCATGTCATACTCCTTGGCAAATCGACCAACCTCATTGAGTGCCGCGCCAATCTGGGCGTGAGTCTTTTCCCGTTCCACCCCTTTGGTATATCCGTTTGGCTTGACTCTTACTCCTGTCGCTCCCAATTCCTTATACAGCTTTATATACTCTTTTGTTTGTTCAATATTCCATTTCAATATGTTCGGGTCCGAACTGTGATACTCAAAGTTCGATCCGTAGCCCACACAAACAATACCACTCTCTTCAAATCGGGTTCTCACTTCTTTACGTTGAGCGGGAGTCAAATCGAGCTCCACCTTATGAGCGTGCTCGCATCTCAGTTCGATTCCTTCATATCCGGTAGCTTGGCAATTTTTAATCAATGTGGGCAGATCCCAATCTTTTCCCCATAGATAAGTCACTAAGCCCAATCGCATGTTGCTCTGCATACTGCCGGCTGATAAGTCGAGAGGCATCGCCGCGCCTGCACCAAGTGCCGCCGCCAATGCCAAAAATTGTCTGCGTGATAAGTTGTTCATGGTTCAACAATTAAATGTTATGGTATTTAAGGTATATGATTCACTTATCGGGACCAAGCTGGCAGATCACTTAATAGACCAACTCAATCCTGTTTCCGTCGGGATCAAGTACCACGCTTTCAAACATGCCGTCGCCCGTTGTACGGGGTTCGCCTGCTACCGTCACCCCGGCTGCTCTTAGTTGTTCTGTTCGAGTCAAAACCTCTTCTTTGGATTCCAACCCGAAAGCGATGTGACAAAAACCCAACTGTTCGCCTTCTGACCGTACATTAACATCCTTCCGTTGCATCAACTCCAACGTGGTTGTCCCTCCCTCAAACGTCACAAAATAAGACTCGAATCCTTTTGATTCGTTGACATATTTATGCGCGGTGGTTCCCCCTAAGTAATCGCAATAAAATTGGCGCATCACCTCGAGTTGTGTTGTCCAAAGGGCTATGTGATGAAGGTTCATACAATTGTTTTTTCTCTTAAATTATGGCAAGTCAAAATTCACCCCTACTATTGTTTCGGGTGAGCCGTTTATCTTCTTCGATTCAGATCTACAATACTAAAACAACTTGGCCGGATAGACTCCTGAATTGTGGAGTTCCGCCAATTTAGTCACTACCGTAGGTCTGTCTTCCGCATAGGTAACTCCAAACCATTTCGAAGGGGTATCCAGCACCTCCAACGTAACCGTTTTGCTTTGAATCAGGGTGTTTACCGCCAACGGGATAAAATATTCAGCTTTGATGTTGTCAGCATTCTCCTTGAGAAAATCGATAAAGAATTGCTCCGAGTAGTCAAAATAATCGGGGGTGAAGCCCCACATATTCATCGACACGGGAGTCATTTCATCCAATACCAATTGTTGGCCGTTAAAATCAGAAATGATAGACTCTCCGATTTTCTCAATCTTGGTATGTTCGACCACGGAGGTCAACATTCCCTGTTCGTCCTTGCTACATACACCTCGCGCCACGCTTCCGCTTTCACTCAATGTATTGCCAAGACGATAACCTATCATACAATATTCATTTTTTTTGCCTGCTTTTGACTGTAAAAAATCCGCAAGCACCTTGAAACTCTCCTGTCCGTAGTAGTCGTCGGCATTGATCACGGCAAAGGGTTCGTTGATCACTCCCTTGGCCATCAACACCGCATGATTCGTACCCCACGGTTTTACCCTTTCGGCAGGAGGTGTAAATCCCTCGGGGAGATTGGTCAGTTCCTGAAATACCAATTCCACAGGAACGATATGTTTGTATTTCGAAATGATCTTCTCTTGGAAATCGGTCTCAAACTGATGTCGTATCACAAACACCACCTTACCGAATCCGGCTTTCACAGCATCATAGATGGAATAATCCATGATTGTCTCACCATTAGGACCTACACCGTCGAGTTGTTTCAATCCGCCATAACGGCTTCCCATTCCCGCGGCAAGTACATACAATGTTGGAGTCATATCACTTATTGTTTTTCTCCATGAGGTGGGTCGCACCTCATGGAGAATATTATTAGAATTAGGTATTAAAGAATAAACTGACAACTGATTGATTCGTTGTCAAACGCTCTACGAATTGTTTCGGCGATCATATCGGCCGATGAAAGAATTTTCACTTTCGTACAATCCTTTTTATAAGGAATACTGTCTGTAAAGATCATCTCCGTCAGACTTGATTTGGTTACCCGTTCCGAAGCAGGATCACTCATCACCGCATGACTCGCTATCGCTCGTACCGACTTCGCCCCGTTTTTCAGCATGATATCAGCCGCCTTGGTAATTGTTCCGGCGGTATCCACCATGTCATCTACCAATATAACGTTCTTATCCTTCACATCACCGATGATTGTCATACTATCCACTTCATTGGCCTTCGCTCTTGTTTTATGACACATTACCATTGGCACACCTAAGTATTTTGAGAATGATCCCGCACGTTTCGAACCACCCACGTCAGGAGAAGCAATCACCAGATTGTCGAGCTTGAGCGATTCAATATAAGGAATCAGAATAGAAGAGGCATACAAGTGATCTACCGGAACATCGAAAAATCCCTGAATCTGATCAGCATGCAAATCCATTGTAATCAGACGGTCGATACCCGCTACGCTAAGCAGATCGGCTACCAACTTAGCTCCTATCGATACACGTGGCTTATCTTTACGATCCTGTCTGGCCCATCCGAAATAGGGAACAACAGCAATAATAGACTTGGCCGATGCTCTTTTAGCCGCGTCGATCATTAGCAGCAACTCCATCAAATTATCCGAATTAGGAAAAGTTGATTGAATCAAAAACTCATGGCAACCCCTGATCGATTCTTCGTAAGATACAGCAAATTCACCATCAGCAAAATGAGTGATATTCATCTCACCGAGACGGATATCCAGCGATTGACAGATCTTTTCCGCTAACTCACGGGTAGCACTTCCTGAAAATACTTTCAATGTATGTCTGTTTGGCATGACAACTTTGTTTCTTTGAATGATTATGTATATGTGTCAAAACGATTGCAAAAGTACAAAAGAGAAATGAGATAAGCCCTTATTGTGATAAAAACTTTATTTCAACTTTTCTTTTGTACAACATATTAAAGTGTGAAAAACGGCCGGAAATCCATTCTTCTAAATTAAACAACAAACTAATAAACAACACATTAATCATTCACATATTATTACTTATATTATTTAGAAACTTACCAAATAAAGAAACCCTTTGTTTGTTCGTAAAAATTAGTAATTACGACACATTTCATCGTTCAAAAACATCCGAAAATGGCCGTCTATCGGAGCCACTGACAACTTGTCACAGCATGAATCATCCCTTTACATATAATAGGAGAATTTTGTCACCCCCGGCAAGTGGAGAACTCCTCCCTTTCAAAAACGATCGAACGGAATTATTTCAACACATTGTCTCTTCAACCTGTTTAGACTAACGCGTTTCATCCGACACACGATCGTACTTCGACACACGGTGTACACCGCGACACTCTCCGCTGTACACCGCGATGGAGCCTCC
>JBKEBB010000317.1:0-4493 GCA_047972845.1 Bacteroidales bacterium | reverse complement strand
GTTGGGTAAGTCAACCGTATTGGATTTGAATGCCTCTATCGCTGAGCGCGATAAGGCAAGACGCAATTTTGTATCCGCGCTTCACAGCTATTGGTCGTTGTATGCCGCCTTGCGATACCTTACTATGTTTGACTTCGAAAAAAAAATAGCCATAACCGAAGATTATGAATATCTGCTTAAATAATTCCATTTCTTGATGCAACATACCAAAAAACAAGATGATGAATACATTTTTGAATAATAAGAGCCGAATACTCTTTTCGGCGTTGTTGGTGCTTGTTTTGTTTATTATTTTATATTTCATATTCCGCAATGATGGACCTGTAGCTAAGTCCAACGAGTTGGTTATCGCGGAGGTGAAAAAGGAGCTTTTTGTTGAGTTTACTACCGCTGAAGGTATTGTCCAACCTTATTCTACTGTTCGTATCAATACGCTGGAGACCGGAACGGTGGATCGAATTGTGTGGGAAGAGGGAAGCATGGTAAAGGAAGGCGACACCCTTTTTGTTATCTCCAATTCCGATCTTCTTCGTCAGATTGAAGATGCTCGAAGTGATTTCGAAAAACAGATGATTGCGTATCAAGAGCGAGAAATTGTGATGCAGCAACAGACCGTCAATTTAAAAAGACAATCTCTTCAGACCACCTATGAACTGAATAGATTGAAGAAAAGTTTCGCCCTCGATCAAGAAGAGTTTAAGATGGGTGTAAAAAGTAAGGCTCAACTCGATGTCTCCTCTGACGAATATGACTACAAGGTGAAAAGTACAGCACTTCAACTTGAAGCCCTTCAGCAAGATTCAATGGCCACTGCTACACGAAAGCGAATCATGGAGAGAGAGGTCGAAAGAGAGCGTAATAAGTTGAAGGCTATCGAAGAAAGAGCATATAAATTGGTGGTTACGGCCCCCATCTCAGGTCAATTGAGCTTTATTCGAGCCGTGAAAGGTCAACGAGTGAACGGGGGAGATAACATCGCCGAAATTAAGGTGGTCGATCGTTTTAAGATTCATACGCTGTTGGATGAGAAATGGATTGATCATTGTTACGTTGGGCAGGAAGGAAGTCTCAAGGTAGGAGACCAGAGTTTTCCTTTGCGTCTTTCTAAAGTGTCACCCGAAGTGAAGGATCGAAAATTTGAAGTTGACCTTCTCTTTACCGAAAATATTCCTCAAAATATTCGCTTAGGCAGGGTTTATCCGTTACGTATTAATTTAACCGAAGAGCATGAAGCGTTGGTTGTGCCAAAAGGCTATTTTATTGAGAGCAATGGAGGTCGATGGATGTATAGGGTTGACTCTACCGGGACAAGCGCGGAAAAGGTTCATGTAGTATTGGGAGGCCTCAGCAATAATAAATACGAGGTGCTCGACGGATTGAATCAAGGGGATCGTGTAATAATAAGCAGTTATGAGTACTTTCGCGAGGAGGATGTGATTACGCTCAAGTAATACAATGGTAGTTGTCTATCTTAATTTGTATTGGGTGTCGATTATTGTAAATTCAGTTCTTCGGTTGAGTTGATCGGCCTCTTGTTGTTGTTCGGGAGTAAGTTCGTCAACAAACTCTTGAGTCAATATGTCTCCTTCTTTCAGCCATTCGGAGAATTTCGAGGCATTCTTTTTGGTGATTGTTTTGGGAACTGTTTTGCCATATCCCTTCGAGGTCAGACGTTCCTGACTGACCCCTTTACGTATCAGATAGTCAACCACAGATTGCGCCCTTCGCAATGAGAGCTGGTTGTTGTATTCGTCCGTCCCTTTTCTGTCCGTATGCGATCCCATCTCTATTCGTATATTCGGGTGTTCGTTCATCATGGCTACTAACTGATCAAGCGCATCGGCCGACTCAGGTAAAATTTCTGCTTTATTGAATCCGTAGAATATGTTTTCTACTATTACCGGACGAGAAATAGGGGTTAGAACAAAGTCGTGAATGTACACAGTGTCTTTCTCTTTATCGAATGTGGGCAACGTATATCTATTACTTAAGAATCCTGTCGCGGTAGCCTGCATCACATACTCCGTATTATGGCTCAGCTTAATCCTGTAGGTGCCGTCAGTCTTAGGTTTCGTTCGTTGAATGGACCCATCGTTTCCTACGATGCGTAGAGTGGCTGTAGGGATAATGTTATCTTCTTGATCCACCACAAATCCTTCGAGATAGACCGAGATCGATGGCAGAGAAAAGTGATAAATGTGGTCCCACCCACGCGCGTCGTTGCGGTTCGAGCTGAAGAAACCCTCTTCGTTTTCTCCGGCAAAGGTGATGCCGAAATCGTCAGAAGCCGAGTTTATCGGGTATTTCATATTCTCAACCATCCACGAACCCTCTTCTGTTGGTTTTGCTCGGAATAGATCGAGTCCGCCCATTCCCGGATGACCGTTCGAAGAGAAATAGAGTTCTCCATTGTCTCTTATCATGGGAAACATCTCGTCTCCTTCGGTATTAATCGTGGGTCCCAGGTTCTCGATCCATCCTTTTGATTGCCCTTCCAGTTGCATGCGGAAAATATCTTTTCCACCATGCCCTCCTATTTTATCTGAAACAAAGTAGAGATAGTCCCTTTGTGGGGAAATAGAGGGATGAGCTGCCATCAAGGTAGTGTCCGTCCAAACTGGGAAGGCCGTTGGTTTGTTCCATTTTCCACCTGAGCGAACACTCCTGAAGATCTCCGCTGTTTTTTCTATTTGTTCTGACTTTTGACACATGGTGAGATACATATGTAGTCCGTCAGAGGATATGGATACGGGTCCTTCATCATATTCCGAGTTCAGTTCTCCTTCAATCGGAGTCGGAATTATCCATTTCCCTTTTTCATCTTTTCTGCTCCAAAATATATCATTATCTTTCAATCCGGTAATAGCACTTTTGGAAACCTCTTTCGAGAATTTATCGTTGGAGGAGGTGAAATAGAGTTGATCGTGATTCTCCCCGACGAGTACCGGACTGAATTCCGCTCTTCGAGAGTTGAACAGTATCTCCCTTTTAACCACATATCGGGTTGTACGCTTTCTCCATTCAATAGCTTGCGTCGTCCCCGTAAGTCCATTTTTTGCCAATTGAGAATTGGGGAAGAACCCTAAATAGGCTTCGTATTGCTTCGCCGCCAATGGATATTTTCCCTGCGCGTGGAGCATTTGAGCCAGATAGAGAGTTGCGAGAGAGTCATTGTATTGATAGCGGATCGCGTTTTGAAAGGCAAGCGCCGCACGACTGTGTTGGCTGAGTTGTTTGTAGCAGAGGCCCATACGAAATGCGATCTCTCCTTTGGTTGCTCTCTCTTTCGCGGGAGTATTGGCATATACTTTCCGATATTCCGTTGCCGCGTCATAATACTCTCCTCTTTCGTGCTTTTGTTTTGCCAGAGTAAACGAGGTTTTACTGCATCCCGATATCAACAAAGATGCAGCAACGAAAAGGGTAAGTATGATAAATGGTGGTCGAAAGATCATATCCTATCAACGTATTGTCCTCTCAAAAATTGTTTTATTACCCGACATATTCTCAGAAAGGAGTATCCAACATAGTATTTAGGAGCCGAAGCATTCGATTAACTCATTGGATGGATTGACTTTCCCCTGTACAGGACAACCGATCACTCTGTACAGGTGAATCCATCGCGGTGTACAGCGGAGCGAACTACCTTGTACACCGCAATGCCTATATGAACGTAGAGTTTTGATAATGAGCCTATCTGTATAGATTAGTGTAGCCATATTATTCATTAATTGGTCGGGTCAATTGATGATCGTTTAAACTGTCTAATCACAACCTTATCTGGAGACAGCCATTATTTTTGATGTTAACATTCTGTTCGAGTCCATGAATATTAGTGGCAGTTGTCCAATATACCATAAATGAGGTATTGCAGTGTATTTGAAGCAGCTCTACTTTTGTTGCTTCATAATTGAAAGGTGATTGTGTTTATTAATTAGTTGATTATTATTGTTCTTACGGAATGAAGATTTTAAAAAGTTTACCCTTTCGCTTAGCGATATTCATGGTTTTAGGAGTTTCGGTAGGCCTTATCGCGAATGAACTGGTCATGCAGGTGGTTATGACAATACAGAACTTGCTAAATGCAATAATCATGTTTACTATTCCTTTAATCATTATCGGATTTATCGCACCTTCCATAACCAAATTGGGCAGCAATGTCACTAAATATTTAGGAGTCGCTCTTTTGTTAGCTTACTTGTCCAGTGTGGGAGCCTCTCTTTTTTCGATTTTCTCGGGATATATCATCCTTCCGCATCTTCAAAGCGGTGGAGAAGTCGGTGAGCAGTCCGAGAGCGTTGCGCGCCTTCAGCGTGGCGTCCCAGACGTAGGAGTCCGCGCCGAACCGGGCCGCGTTGAACCACGTCAGACCGCTGTCCTGTCCGCGCTGGACGAGCCTCAGGTACTTCTGCGCCTCCGGGGTGAAGTCGAGTCCGGCAGTGGCGAGGTCGTCCCACATCTGGGAATTGGCGTCGCACGCGCTGTACTGGCTC
>JBKEBB010000273.1:0-17355 GCA_047972845.1 Bacteroidales bacterium | reverse complement strand
GTGAGCTCCATGTTCAATCCAACGCTCCACCCGTTCGATCGCCTCATCGGAAACCCGATCCGCTTTGGCCACACCGAAGTGATCAAACCCTAAGCGAAAAGCCTCATTTCGGATCGAATCGGTGTGCATGAGCGAGTGGAGTGTAGGTTTGTAACGTCCGAGGGAAACGATCTGATCTCTCTTCCCAAGGGTTCATTTAATCACTGTCGTTATTTTGGTGGTTGTGGTGAAATACGGTCGAAGAACGGACTTTTCGACGATACACTTACCGGAATAGCATACACGGAGTGGCAGTCGGGCATCAATCCTTTTTTCAACGCCGATATCCCGGCTGAGAACATCACTCGACTATCGAGACGCAGATCGGCAGCTGTAGCTACCGCTGAGCCGATGGCGATTCCGAGATCCACTTGATTGAGGGCGCAGGAAGCATCGGGATTGGTTTGCATCGTGGCACAATCCGGATAGCCGCAATAACCACAGTTTAGCGATTGCGCTTTCACTTTGGTGCCAATTAACACTACGGCATCAGACGATTCGATGTTGTTGGCATCGCGCAAAAAGAACTTCAATCCGACACGTTCAGCCTCTTCACGCATAAACTCGGCCAGCTCCTGCTTGTCGTCTCCGGTCAGCGTGATTATCTCGATGATATCTACTCCTTTTCCTTTGGGCGCGGTTCGCGCGGCTGTCATCATCTGACGGGTTGCTTGAATCACCGCTTCCATCCGTTCGTTTCGTTCGTTGATCAACATGGTTTATTCTATTTCTGTGTTACGTGGTTTTACTTTCCTCTTTTCTGTTCTTTATAACGAACAGTTTGTCCGACGGACGTATTCGTTCCGGTACTTTGATGGAGAAACGTTCTCCCTTCTTTACTACGTTGGCAGGTTTCAGATCCACATAGAGCTCTTTAGCCTCCAATGTGACTGCTCCGGTGGTTGGTCCCGTAATGAGTAACTCCTCTCCTTCATGAAGATCTCTGGTCTCTACCAGAAACTCAGCGACTCCCAGTTTAGAGAAGTACTTAACACCTTTACCAATATAGACTTTCTGCTTGGTGGCTTCCGATCCGTAGTTTTTACTCCATTCACCCAACCGTTTTCCCAGGTAATATCCATCCCAGAATCCGCGGTTGAATACCTGTTTTAGGGACTCTTCCCATTGGCCGATCCGCTCTTGGGAAAATTCTTTGTTCAGATAGGCTTCGACCGCCTCTTTATACACCGAAGTAACCGTGCGAACGTATTCAGCTCCCCGTGCGCGTCCCTCTATCTTGAATACTCGCACTCCCGATTCGATCATTCGATCAATGAAGTGTACTGTTCGAAGGTCTTTGGGCGACATGATATATTGATTGTCGATGTCGAGTTCGATATCGCTCTCTTTGTCTTTTACCGTATATCCGCGACGACACACTTGATAGCATGCTCCTCGGTTGGCAGAGGCATTCATTTCATGCAGGCTCAGGTAGCATTTTCCCGATACAGCCATACACAATGCTCCGTGACAAAACATTTCGATGCGCACCAGATCTCCTCCTGGTCCTTTTATCTGCTCTTGCACGATCGCATCGTAAATCACGCGCACTTGATCCATGTTGAGCTCCCGTGCCAATACCACCACATCGGCGAATTGGGCATAAAACTTAAGCGCTTCCACATTGGATATATTCAGTTGGGTAGAGAGATGTACCTCTACTCCGATACTTCTGGCGTAAAACATCACAGCTACATCAGCCGCGATCACCGCCGAGATTTCCGCCTCTTTGGCGGCATCTACGATGCGGCGCATCAGTTCCAGATCATTGTCGTATATGATGGTGTTTACCGTCAGGTAGCTTTTCAGCCCATTGTCCCGACATACTTTGGCAATCAGGTGAAGATCGTCGATGGTGAAGTTGTTCGACGAGCGGGAACGCATATTAAGCCCTTCAATACCGAAGTAAATAGAGTCGGCTCCTCCCTGTATGGCAGCTGTCAGCGATTCAAACGAACCTGCCGGTGCCATGATCTCAAAATCGTGTATGGATAGTTGATTCAAAACGAATGAATAAATTGGTTCAGCCTACAAAGATAAGGAGTTTCCCGCTGAACTTAAAAAAGTTATTGAAATTAGGGTTGAAGAATTCGACTGAGATAAAGTGACGGAAGAATTTGCAAAATAACGGTCGGAGAAAGTTATGGCTGTTACTTTGGATATTCAGAATGCGAGAAATCTCTATTTGTCTCCTGTTTAAGTATTGTGCAAATTCTTCACGTCTTATTTCTGCTATTTTTCGTTTATCTCTTCAAATTCTTTCAAGTCCTTAAGGCTTTCGTCCATTTGATTGATGGTCGGTTTATAGATGTATTTGTTCCATAAAACGACAAATAGAATTCCAAAAAGTATTATAGCTCCATCCAGAACCAACATGTTGATTCTATTATAGTGTTGTTGGATTACGAAAAATATGGCCAAAGCAATTACCCCAATCGGGATAAACATGAAGTATTCCATTCGTTGAATTTTTTGATACTTCAGAAGCCATTGTCGCATTTCGATTAATGTATTTTTCGAAGGATCAATCCGATTCATAAAGAATATAAGTTTAATAAGTGTCCATAGGAAAGCGAAGCTAACGATAAGCATAGCTATCGAGTGCGGAGCTGTATTGGTGCGTTGTGGCAATAGTAAAAGAAATATCAGTGCTATCATACAGCTTTTCCATTCCCACTTCAATATCTTGCTGTGAGCTGATTTTGTCCGATTGAGGATCATCTCTTTTATGATGCGTCGGTTTACTATTTCAGTTTGCTCAAGTTGTTTGTTTAATATCTTCCAACTCGCTTTCAAGTCATCCATTTCAGTAATCATAATTCAAATGTTTAATTGGTTCGACATCATTTTAAGTTTTTCTCTGATGCGAGAAAGCTTTACCGCAACATGATTGCGCGATATTCCAGTGATTTCGGCAATCTCATGATAACTCTTTTCTTCAAGCCACAACAGAATGAGCGCGCGTTCCATCTGCCCGAGTCGATTAATCATTCGGTAAAGCCAAAGCAACTGCTCTTCAGTGTTGTCCTGATCCGCATAGATAGGTAGATCAAAAGAGAGGGGTACCACCTCCGGTTTTGACTTCTCTTTCCGATAAAATGAGACACATGTGTTAAGTCCCACCCGATACACCCATGTGGATGGCAAACTTTCGCCTCTGAATTGGGAAAACGATTTCCAAAGATTTATGACCACCTCTTGATACAAGTCGTTCAGGTGTTCCGAATCGGTTGCATACACGTAGCATACTTTGTAAATAATCTTTTGGTTGTTTTCCACCAACCTCAGAAACTCTTGTTCCAGCTGTTGCTTGTCCATTTTTCGCATCATTTTACTTCGTTAGTCGAAGAAAACGGTCAATAGTTACACGAAGGTATCTTTTTTTACGATTAGAGGAATAATGCGGAGTGATTCTGACTAAGGTCACTTGTATAATGGATATATAACAGATAACATACCTTTGTATATTTTGTCGCTCCTGAAAAATATCTCCTACTCCTGTTTCATTCATCCGTTCGAATATGCGTAACTGTTTCAGTATGTCGAATAATATCTCTATTTTTGTGGTCTGAAAACGAACCTTTATTACAATAATCAATGAATACTACATCAAACGATACAACGGAAAAACGGAGTCTCAATTTCATCGAGGCTATTGTGGAAGAAGACCTCCGTAACGGGAAAAACGGTGGACGAATACACACCCGTTTTCCACCCGAGCCCAATGGATATTTACACATCGGCCATGCGAAGGCAATCTGTATGGACTTTGGTATTGCCCAGCGATACGGTGGAAAGTGTAATCTGCGTTTTGATGATACTAATCCGGCAAAAGAGGATGTAGAGTATGTGGACGCCATCATGGAGGATATTCATTGGTTGGGCTTCGATTGGGAAGATCGCGTGTTCTACGCCTCGGACTATTTCGGTAAGTTGTATGAATTTGCCAAAGACCTTATTCGTCGTGGCTTAGCCTATGTGGACGATCAATCGGCCGAAGAGATAGCTAAACAGAAAGGCACCCCAACCCAGCCGGGAATGGTCAGTCCCTACGCTTCGCGTACTCCCGAAGAGAATCTCGATCTGTTCGAACGGATGAACGCGGGTGAGTTCGCGGAAGGTAGTCGTGTATTGCGTGCCCGAATTGATATGGCCTCTTCAAACATGCACATGCGCGATCCTATTATTTACCGTATTATCAACTATCCCCATCACCGTACCGGCGACGCGTGGAAAGTATATCCCATGTACGACTTCGCTCACGGTGAGTGCGACTATTTCGAAGGGATCACCCATTCGATTTGTACCCTTGAATTTGAAGTACACCGTCCGTTGTACGATTGGTTTGTCGAACAACTGAAAACGGATGATTATAAACCTCGACAAATCGAGTTTAACCGCCTAAACCTCACCTATACGGTGATGAGTAAACGTAAGTTGCTTCAACTTGTTCAGGAAGGACTTGTCAGAGGATGGGACGATCCACGGATGCCGACCCTTTGCGGATTGCGCCGAAGAGGATATACTCCCGAGTCTATCAAGATGTTTATCGATCGTATCGGATATACCAAGTATGAAGGAATTATCGATGTGTCGTTGCTCGAATCGTCCATTCGCGAACACCTTAACGCGGTGGCAACCCGTGTGTCGGCGGTTCTTGATCCTGTTAAACTGATTGTGACTAATTATCCCGAGAATCAAGTGGAGTTGATGACAACCGTAAACAATCCCGAGGATCCCGAATCGGCCAGTCATGAGATTCCCTTTACCCGTGAGCTATATATCGAGCGCGAGGACTTTATGGAAGATCCTCCAAAGAAATATTTCCGAATGACTCCCGGTCAGGAGGTGCGACTCAAAAGTGCCTATATTGTTAAATGTACCGGTTGCCAAAAAGACGACAGCGGGAATGTGACGGAGATTTATTGCGAATACGATCCCAACACACGCAGCGGTATGCCTGAAAGTGCCCGTAAGGTGAAGGGAACACTTCACTGGGTCTCTGCGCCGCAGAGTATTCCTGCCGAAGTTCGCCTCTACGACCGCCTCTTTATGGTAGAAGATACCAATGAGGAGAAAGAGAAGGATTTCCGCGAAATGCTCAACCCCGACTCATTAAAGGTGTTGACCAATTGCCGGGTGGAACCTTTCCTTAAGGAAGTTCATCCGTTGCAAAATTTCCAATTCCAGCGTTTGGGCTATTTCAATGTCGATCCCGACACAACGCCCGAGAAACTGGTTTTCAACAGAACAGTCGGATTGAAAGACAGTTGGTCAAAGCAACAAAATAAATAACGGGCGAGAAATCAAATAATGGGCTGCTGATCGCAGCCCATTCAGTTTACTGATAACGTATAAACCAATCATCCTATCTATGAATGTCCAGCAGCCACCATTGGTCGAAAAGTATTTTGAAGAGTTGAAACGTGGAGTAGTTCCCTATCTCAACCTTGATGAGTACGAAGAGATCATCGCTTTTTTCGAAGAGCTGGAGGAGTTTGCTGAAGCTATTCGAGCCATCGACTATGGATTGATAAACTATCCGGGCGATGAAGATCTTCTTGCCCACAAAGCAAAAAATTATATCTATCTCGAGAAATTCGATCGTGCCGAGCATATTCTGAAATCCATTGGGGAACCGACTGACTTTTCTTTGTTGGTGTGGGCAGAGTACTACCTGAGTTTGGGCGACATCGATTCGTGTGTCGAATCGCTTGATCAACTCATCACTCAGTTTGGCTCCGATCCAATGGTTTTTCTCGATATATCCGACTTTCTAAGTGCGTATGAAGAGATCGAGTTAGTCATCGATTTTATTCTAAAGGGGCTTGATATGCATTCCCAAGATAAAAGCCTGCTCGGGGAGCTTGCTCTTATGTATGAGGATGCCGAGGAGTGGGAGAAGAATATCCCGATCACCAATCGGTTGATCGATATCGATCCCTACAACGTGATCTATTGGTTGTTGCTGGCCAGAAGTTACCGAGGGTTGGGCGACACAGAAAAGTGTATGGATGCATGTAATTATGCCATCACTATCGACGAAAACAACACCGAAGCCCACCTTATCATAGCCGAAATCTATTATATGCTCGAAAACTTCGAGAAGGCATATGAGCGGTTTATGTTTTTGGTCAAGTTGAACGCGCAAAGCGAACAATCGGCTATGCTCACCCTTGCGGCCGACTGCAAGATTCGCATGGAGCAATACCCGGAAGCCCTCGCGTTGGTGGATAGGGCCATTGAGAATAATCCCGAATATACTCACGCCTACTATATGAAGGCAACTCTCAGTTATATGAACGAAGAGTATGACGAGGCACTCCGACTGGCTGAGAAAGCCATTGAGATAGAACCTGAAAACAGTGAGGCCTATTTTTTAATCGGAGAGATCTATTTCCAGCAGGGTAAATCCGAACTCTCACTACCCATGACACAAATGGCGGTAAAGATTGATCCGTATAAGGCGTTTGTCATTTACCCCCATTTACGAATGGATCTGGTGAGCGATAGCTACGAGGAGGTGAAATTGGGTTGTATGAAACTTATTCATTCATTTCCCGAGGTGTTATTGTTTAAAGTACTATTTTTGTCGCATGCCATTAAAAACGACGATCAGCATGTGATTGAGATGTACTACGATGAAATCTCCACGCAAGTTGCTCCTATTCTACAGATATCACGTGATGATAAAAAATTCAACTCCATACTGCTGGATGAGATCATACAGTCTGAAGAGGCATTTACCGATTCTCTGCGAACCGAACGTAATAAGTAACCCCAATCACCCGACTGGCTTTGGCGGAAAAGGTGATAATAAAGAGTGAACTGTATGTATTTACGAATAGTATTTTCTTTGATCGCTTTTCTTTTTTTGTTTAACGGAGTGGTCGATTATTTCCTCTACCGTACCCTTGTCAAACCGCGACGTAATCGAAAAATAACCCTTCTTCACTGGGGAATTTCTCTTCTCTTTTTGCTCGGAGTGGTCTCCATCTCTATTCATTTTGTATCCGGACAGATGGGCTTACGTCAGATGATGTGGTTTACGTTTGTCTATTTCTTGATCTATATTCCTAAGCTCACATTCTCCCTCTTCTCCATTCCCGCCCTTTTTATAAAGCTGGCGGCCAAACCGATACGTATCTTTTCGTTTGTACTCTCCATTCTTATTTTCGCCGGGTTTCTTTTTGGACTGACTTTAGGAAAGACCTATCCGCGAGTGGAACGGGTAACTATTGTGGACAACCGCCTTCCCGCCTCGCTTTCTCCCCTCCGAGTGGTACAGATCTCGGATGCGCATGTGGGCAATATGGGTGAGTGTTTCGACATCATGGAACGGGTGGCCAATGAGATCGAACTGTTGAATCCCGATTTGGTTTTGTTCACAGGTGATCTGGTGAATAGTCGTTCGGAAGAA
Organism: Bacteroidales bacterium; assembly: GCA_047972845.1. GTDB lineage: Bacteria > Bacteroidota > Bacteroidia > Bacteroidales > JBKEBB01 > JBKEBB01. Next base: position 9,896 of record JBKEBB010000273.1, on the reverse strand, counting down.
GTGATGCCTTTTATTCCTACCCTCTCACGCATTAAAGCCCGTTATGGGGTGTATGCCGTATTGGGAAATCACGACTACAGCGATTATGCCCGATTTGCCACTCCCGAAGAGAAACAAACAAACTTTGACGCGTTGGTCAATGCCTACCCTTTGTTTGGCTGGACCCTGCTCAACAACGAATCGGTTCAGATTCATTCGGACACCGATTCGATTGCGATTGTTGGAGTAGAAAACTGGGGTGAGCCTCCCTTCTCCCAACATGGAGATTTGGATGTTGCTATGGAGGGATTGTCGGACAATCAATTCAAGATACTGCTCAGTCACAATCCCGAACATTGGCGTAAGACAGTGCAGTTTGATGATCGCATCGATCTCACTCTGTCAGGTCATACCCACGCCATGCAATTTAAGCTCAAACTCGGATCGTGGCAATGGTCGCCTGCCGAATGGAAATATCCTCTCTGGAGCGGACTTTATACAAGTGAGGTGAATAAACTGTATGTAAACGACGGTTTAGGTTACGTTTTCATTCCCTTCCGATTCGGTACACGTCCGGAGATAACGCTTATCACCATTGAGTCGGGTTCCGGAAAATAAGTTGACTACACATTCCTTCACCTTAATATTGAATCACACATATGGAATTAGGTAAATATTCGTGGGGTATCGGCGATCGATTCTCCCATCAGGCAGAAGCGCAACTGAAGGCTCTGCTGTTGGCTCGTCAGGCAGGTCTCGACATTGTTCCGGTATGGAACAAATCCAATCGAGAACACCTTTTTATTCACTCCGAGCCACTCACCACACGTCTTGCCGCAGATAACGCGGTGAAAAAGTTAGAATGGAAAGGATCCTATTTTTGTGATGCCGACCATATCAATATGGGCAACGTGGATCGATTCTTGGATTCGTGCGATTTTTTCACCCTCGACGTAGCCGATTATATTGGTAAAGAGGTGGATGAGGAGGAGATTGAAGCCTTTGTGGCCGCCAACTCTGACTATACAGGTTATCTGATCATTCCCGGCATTCTTGCCCCCTATATGGTGTCGGATGATGACCTTCGGCAGATAGACCGAAAGTTTCTCTATGCCATACGTCAAGCCTCGATCATTTACAAACATATCGCCGCGCACAAAGGAGAATCCAATTTTATTACTGAAATTTCCATGGACGAGGTCAATGATCCGCAAACTCCCATCGAACTCTTCTTTATTCTCAGTGCCATCGCGTACTATGGGGTTCCGGCACAGACTATCGCTCCGAAGTTTACCGGACGATTCAATAAAGGGGTCGATTATGTGGGCGATGTAGATCAGTTTGCCCGGGAGTTTGAAGAGGATTTGTTGGTAATTGATTTTGCCGTACAGGAGTTTGTCCTTCCGGAAAACTTGAAGTTAAGTATTCATTCGGGCAGCGATAAGTTTTCGATCTATCCTGTAATGGGCAATTTGATTAAGAAATACGACAAAGGCATTCATGTGAAAACGGCCGGAACAACTTGGCTGGAGGAGATCATCGGATTGGCTATGGCAGGAGGTGATGGCCTTTATTTGGCCAAACGAGTGTATGCCGAGGCATACGCCAATCGGCGGGAGATGACGTTGCCCTATGCTACCGTGATTGACATTCATCCGAATCGACTTCCAACACCTGATGAGGTGAACGGATGGGATGGCGATCACTTCGCGGAAACGCTTCGACATGTGCCGGATAATCCCTGCTATAATCCCGATTTTCGACAATTGATTCACGTCGCGTTCAAAGTGGCGGCTAATTTGGGAGCAACCTATACGGACGCCTTGGTTCAGTATGCAGAGTTGGTGGGAGAGCAGGTGACCGAGAATCTGTATGAGCGTCACATCAGGCGGTTGTTCGGGGTTTAACTATTCCGTTGGTCAATCGTCTTTGAATAGAAAATTGTTTGTTTCCTGTCAATCGGTTGGATGAACGTAATGGTGGATCCGATCATACCTATTTATTGTATGGTTTGTACGTATTGATCAAACAGAGTGCTGCTTTTCAGGGTACGGTGTACACCGCGATCAAGTGCCCAGTACAGCGCGATCGGTTGCGGTGTACACCGCGACGACTAAGAATAGAGTCCATGTGTGTTATAGTACTGTTCTAAATGTATAAAGGGATTGCTACTAACAAAGGGGATTAATAGATCTGTTTAACAAGATTTCTTGGTAAGCAGAACACATAAATAAGAGAATAGATACTATTATGCGTAAATACCATTTGGCAGCTTTGATTACGATCACGATCTGGGGAGTCACCTTTGTATCTACCCGTACGCTGCTTGATTCGGGACTGCTTCCTTCAGAGATTTTCTTCATTCGCTTTGTAATGGCATATCTCATGCTCTGGATATTTAATCCGCGTATAGAGTTGCCCCGCAGTTGGCGTGACGAGTTGCTGTTTGTAGCGGTTGGAGCCACCGGAGGTTCCATCTATTTTCTTACCGAAAACACCGCGTTGCAACATACGTTGGTCTCCAATGTTGGGCTGATTGTAACAACGGCACCCTTGTTGACCGCTTTTGCGGCACATGTGTCTGTAAAGGGGGAACGGCTGCATAAGAACTTGTTGGTTGGTGCGGCAGTAGCCATGTTGGGGGTAGCGTTGGTGATATTCAACGGGAATTTTATCCTTCAACTGAATCCGTTAGGGGATATTCTCGCACTATCGGCCGCGGCGAGTTGGGCGGTTTATACGGTTATCATCAAACGTCTGGCACAGAAATATAGTATGAGGATGATTACCCGACGGGTCTTTTTCTACGGTATTATTACACTGTTGCCTTGGTTTCTATACGAACCTATGAATATTTCATTGGATCTGCTGTTGGAAACAAAAGTGTGGGCGAACTTGTTGTTTCTCGGAATAATCGCGTCTGCGGTCTGCTTTATCGTCTGGAATGTGGCCATTAAGCATCTGGGAAGTATTCGTACCAACAACTACATCTATTTCACACCGATCGTTACCTTGCTCTCCGCGAATATTGTACTTGGTGAGATCATTACTCCGCTTGCCATTGTCGGGGCGGTTCTAATTATAGGTGGTGTCTATTGGGCGGAACGTAAATAGACGAAAAAGCTATATTTGGCGCTTCGTTAGCGCGGATGCTTCTAATTTACTATATTTGTGTTTCTCAAATTGTATAAACAATTCCATAACCCATGAATATTCTGAAAAAGCTTAAAACCATCCACAATCCCCAATCGGGAGCATTGGATATTTTTAAATATATCGGACCCGGTTTACTTGTCACCGTAGGTTTTATTGATCCCGGAAACTGGGCTGCCAATCTGGCGGCTGGAGCAGACTTTGGTTATCTGTTGCTCTGGGTAGTGACCTTTTCGAGTATCATGCTGATCATATTTCAACACAATGTGGCTCACCTTGGGATTGTCACCGGATTGTGCTTGAGTGAAGCCACCAACAAGCATATGCCCCGCTACCTGTCGCGTCCGATTCTCTCTTCGGCGGTGCTGGCCTCTATATCAACCTCGCTGGCGGAGATTCTGGGAGGTGCCATCGCGTTGAATATGCTATTCTCCATTCCGGTTAAGATTGGGGCCACGATTGTCACCATCGGATGTGTAATTCTTCTATTCACCAATACCTACAATAAGATTGAGCGCTACATTATCACCTTTGTCTCCATCATCGGATTGTCTTTTCTGTATGAGTTGACGTTGGTCGATGTGGAATGGGTACAAGCGATGGGGGGATGGGTCACTCCTTCGTTTCCCGACGGATCGATTCTGATTATCATGAGTGTATTGGGAGCGGTGGTGATGCCCCACAACCTTTTTCTTCACTCGGAGGTGATTCAGAGCCGTCAGTGGAATTTGGAGGATGAGACGATAATAAAGAAACAACTTAAATTTGAGTTTACGGATACCCTGTTGTCAATGACTATCGGATGGGCGATTAATTCGGCAATGATTATCTTAGCGGCGGCCACCTTCTTTAAAAGTGGAGTGCAAGTGACTGAGTTGGAACAGGCACAATCACTTTTGACGCCTCTAGTGGGACAAAATGCCAGTGTGATTTTTGCAATCGCTCTGCTGCTGGCCGGAATTGCATCCACCATCACCTCCGGTATAGCGGGAGCCTCCATCTTTACAGGAATGTTTGGCGAGGCGTATCAACCGAAGGATATTCACTCAAAAGTGGGAATGTTGCTCAGTTTTATTCCCGCGTTGTTGATTATTTATTTTATATCCAACCCCTTTAGCGGGCTGATAATCTCGCAAATGTTGCTAAGTGTGCAGCTTCCTATTACCATCTTCACACAGCTATATCTCACCTCTTCGAAAAAGGTGATGGGTAAATATGTCAATTCGAAGAGCACTTCAGTAGTGTTGCTCCTATTGTCGATTGCCGTAACGGTATTGAATGTTGTTTTATTGATTGATTTGATACGCAATTAATAGGGTGTAGATAGCCCACATGATACATTGAATTATTTAGCCCATATATTTTTGTCGGGTTCCGACGGATGGCTTCAAGTGGGAGGCTTTACTGCCGATGCAATCAAAGGCAAAGATTGGCAACACTATCCGAAACGGATGCGAGAGGGAATTGTCAGGCACCGCGCGATTGATCATTACACCGATAATCATCCTGTGTTTTTGGGGTTAAAGCGTGAGTTAACCCCCTCATGTGGAAGATATGCAGGTATTGTCTTGGATATTTATTTTGATTATTTGTTGGCAACAGACTTCTCTACCTATACGACCGAATCGTTGCGGCATTTCACCTTGAAGTTTTATTTCTCGGCATTGATACGTTACTTCTGGCTTCCAAAACGAATCAAAGGGTTCATCTTTCATTTTGTAACAACGGATCGTTTGATGAAGTACAAATCATTGGAGGGAATCAAGGAGTCGCTTGATATTATGGTCTATTATAGGGAATTGCCTATTGAAACGAAATCGGTAATCGGTTTTCTTCGAGATAATGAGATCCATTTCAGGACGGAGTTTCACCGTTTTTTTGAGGAGTTGCTATCGCACGTGGATACGATTGCTCTGAACAATGAGTAGCCGAAGGTAACTGTCGAGCTTCATTGCACCTTGAACCATGTAATATATGAATGAATATGAAAACCACCATTCTAACCTTGCTACTTGTTTTTTCGAGTGCATCCATCCTTGTAGCGCAGCAGCAGCTTACCCTTGCCGAACGACTGGGATATAAAAAGACGGATCGATTGCTGATTGTCAACGCCGACGACGCGGGAATGTGTCATTCTGCCAATACCGCCATTAAGGAGGGATTGGAGAAAGGCAACATTACCTCCACTACGATTATGCCTCCATGTCCATGGGTGAATGAGATCATCGACTTTTCAAAACGGATCGGACGCGTTGATCGGAGTTTTGGTGTTCATCTGACGCTGACTTCCGAATGGAAGAATTACCGTTGGTCCACAGTTGCCCCGACCTCCTCTGTTCCCGGATTGATTGACAAGGAGGGGTATATGCATCGGGATGTAATGCCTGTTTATGAACATGCCACTCCGCAGCAAGCGTTAATTGAAGGGCGAGCACAGATTAAAAAGTTGATTGACGCGGGAGTTCCCGTTACTCATATTGATTCGCACATGGGAACATATCAATATCATATTGACTATATGCGGATCTATCTTCAGTTGACGGACGAATTTGATTTGCCTGCACGGATGCCTTCAGAAGAGACTTTGACACGACTCAACCAACCCAATGTGCGAAAGGAATTTGAGGCCAGAGGCATTGTAATGACCGACCATTTTGTTTTCGACGAACTGCAGGCTCCCGAGTACAAGCAATTACCGACTAAGGAGTTTTGGATGAAGATTGTCAAGAACCTCAAACCGGGAGTGACTGAGTTGTTCATTCATCCAAACCATGCTACGGAAGAGGTGAAAGCCATCACCGCCTCGTGGCCGGTTCGTCAGGCGGAAGCGGAGTTGTTTACCTCTGATCCCGATATGCTGCAACTGTTGAAAGACGAAGGAATTATTCTGATCAGCTACAAACCTCTGTTTGAGTTGCAGCGAAAAGAACGAACACAGAAAGTGCAAAGAAACTAAAAAGGGATATTGAGTTAGCGTTCTACGATCCAAACATCCTTGTCAACGGAGAGAAGCACCTTGCACCCGCAAAGCAGGGGTACATTGTTGCTGGTATGACCTACCGGAAAATCGAAGCAGACAGGGAACGAGTAGGGTTCAACCGCCTTGCGAATGATCTCTTCCACGGAGGGCATCGTAGGATCGGGTTCGTATTCGGTGAAGCTTCCCACAATTAATCCTTTTAGTGAATCGAACACCCCTCCCAATCGAAGGTTATACATCATTCGCTCGATTTGATAAGGCCGTTCGCCCACATCCTCAATAAAGAGGATCGTGGAAGAGGGGTCGAAGTCGTAGGGAGTGCCTCGCAATGCGTGAAGAAGAGCCAAATTGCCTCCTCGCAATACTCCTGTGGCCTTTCCGGTACGGTTTAGCGGATGAGAAGGAACACCGTATTCCAACTCTCCTCCCTCCAAGAATGTAATTAACGACTCGAACGCGATGTCGTCTTCATCGCATTCAGCGATGTGTCGCGCCATCGGACCGTGTATGGAGATAATTCCCACTTGTTGCATTAGGGCATGGAGGGCCGTGATATCGCTGTAGCCAATAACCCATTTGGGGTTTTTAGCGATCATCTCTTTATCGAGCTGTTCGAGTAGTTGGATTGTTCCGTATCCTCCTCGTGTGCAAAGAATAGCCTTGATGTCTGGATTTGCAAACGCTTCGTGAAGATCAGACAATCGCTCTTGCTCGGTTCCGCTGTATCTTCCGCTTCGTCCCAACGCGTGAGGACTCAGCACGACGTCGTATCCGAATGAGGTGAGTTTGTCAACAGCCGCTTTTGTATATATGGAGTCAACAATGCCTGCCGGAGAGAGCAGGCAGATGGTGTCGCCTTCTTCGAGAGGAGCGGGACGCTTTAGTTTCCGTGTGGGTTTGACTGCCATTTATCTATTTATTCTTCGTTTATTTTTTGTGACGGGATGGCACGTGGTACATATGCCGGAGCCTTCAGTGAGGCATCGACCGCGTTGAGGATGGGTTGAATGGATAGCTTATCTCCAACGGCTTGTTCCATCCACGCATTGGGCGTTAATCGTCCCAATCGGAATACCCGATCAACCAATGGGGCGATGTGATTGCCCGATACCTGTGCTTCGAGTTGATAGTGGATGATATGACCGAACGCGTAGGCCGACATATAAAGAGGGTAGGAGATCAAGTGGCTGTAGATGGCAAGGAGAGGTACATCCTTTTGTCCGAACACCGGGGCGTAGAATTCATTCCATACCTCTTTGGAAATAGTAAGTACGGCGAATTTGAGTTCGTCGGCAGTAGCCTCGGGATTGGCGTAAAGCCATTTCCACATACGCATATCGACCAACGAGACACCCATGATTTCGTACAACGCCCAGAAGGTGTCGTAGTTTTTCATCTTTTGCTCTTCAGGGTCGTACTTGTAAATGTAGAGCAGGGGAAGATCACGGCTCTGAAACATGAACGCGAGGGCTTCGGTAAAGGCAGTGTTGGGCACTCCGTTCAACATGTAGTAATCTACGTCGTAAAGCGAAATAGTCTGTTCGACATTATGTCCAAGTTCGTGAACGGCAATATTGAATCCTTTATAGTCCATTCCTTCCGATCCGATTCGGGTACGTAGATGGGCTGTGTCGCCTTTCATTGAGGCACCGCGAGCGTGACCCGATCCTCTGGCAGCATCGACAGTTATATGTGACGCTATTTCGGATGCTCGCTGAGCAGAAAACCCGAATTGGGTGAGCATGGTGGGGATTTTCTCCCTAAACATGCTTGCGCTTCTATACCGACGTTTTGTGATTCGGTTGAGAGTGTCGGGATGGACTGAACTTCTCGACTTGAATCCGTCATACCAGATATCGAAAGGTTCTAACTTTCGTCCCAAACGGTCGCTGATTAGTTTGCCCACTTCATTTTTAAGGGGTGAAGATAGAAATTCGACGAAGAGACGTTCTACCTCCTCTTGTTCGATTTCCATCTCTCCGTTGAATTTTCTTTTGATGTAGGTGTTGTTTTCCCGATAGCATGAATCCTGCTTTTTCATTTCGGAAAACAGGTTGATAATATGCTGGTAGCGGGCGGATCTCTCTTCGGTATTTGGAATGGAAACTCCTTTTTCAAGTATTTCATTGGTGAAAGGATTCCATTTATATTGGTCGTTGTTGATCACTTGTGTGGGAATCGTTTGATCTACGATTCGTAACATCACCTGTTGGATTGCTTGTTGCTTGGCAAGGCCATGGGTTTTATCGGCATAGTTGGATTTGATCTCATCGCGAAGATTCCAGTGTGACAACAGTTTCATCCCTTTAGGGAAAAGGGATGCTCCACTGTGATCGGTAAGCTGTCCGACATAGATGTTATAGGATGACACATACTCATCGGCGTTGGCACTGACTACCGCGTAGCTTTGATTATATATGGCCGGAACACGGGCGGTGAAGAGATCGCCCATTCTGGCGTATGCCCACTCTTTGCGACTCCACTTCGAACCGTCACTGTTTTTTTCGTTTAGGGAGTATTGAGGATAGTTTAAGGCGGTTATAAAGGCAATCTTACTGGCATACAGATCGTCTGATAAATGTGCTCCGGAGCTGAATCCCCCAAATAGGCGATCCACAGGAGTGATAGGGTCTCCATCGAGATCCATGGACTCTTTCAAACGGAAGTCGATTAAATTGAGGTGGCCGAAAAGAACTTCATAATTTTTGGAAAGCGTGTTGAAAAGAGTATCCAATGATTCGGGATCAGCGATAAAGTAGTTGCTGCAGAATTCCTTAAATACCACTTCGTCACCGTCACCCTCTCTCCACAATGCAGCAACTTGCTCAACCCCTTTTTCAATACGAAAAGCGGATGATTGAGGAAAGTTGGTTTTTAAGATCTCTTTGACAGATGATGTTACAAGGGGACCAATCGTTGTAATACTCGATTTGGACTCGGCAGTAGGTTCGGTTTTTTCTCTCGATGAACAAGATACTCCGCATACGATTATCCCAATGGCAAGGGACAGTTGGATAAGTTTTTTATTCATGATTTAGATTTCTGCATGATGTCACAAAACTACAAAACAATCTGTATATAAACAAGAAAAGTATTTTTTGTACCCTATGTAATGCACTCTTGTTATTGTTGATTTAGAAAGTGATGGGAGTTGTCAGCTCCGTCTATTCGTGAAAGAATTTTAGTAAGGAGGTAGGTAGCATTCATATTTTTAGCAACCCCCTTAGTAATTGTATAGCTGTAGTTCACCTCTTCATTTAACTCGATCTCGAAACAGAAGTTTTTGAATCGAGGAGATTCGTCTTCCATTTTGGACAATTCGAGGTCGTGAGTGGCAATAAGTCCGGTAACCGGAAGTTGGGATATCTTTCTCAGAAAGAGTCGGGCTCCATTCAGTTTATCGGCGGAATTTGTGCCCTTCAATATCTCATCGAGAATGATGAGGGTGTGTGGACTATTTTTACAGTAATCGATCAACTGTTCCAAACGGAGCAACTCTGAATTGAAATAGGAGATGTTTTTCGCGAGGTTGTCGGTGGTGCGCATGCTTGAAAAGAGAGCGACAACCGGCACACGACACGATTCGGCACATACGTTGAGGCCATTCATTGCTAAGATGAAATTTACACCGATGGAACGGAGAAAGGTGCTCTTTCCTGCCATGTTAGCACCCGTGATAATGGCGAAATCGGAATGAGAGAGGGAAAAGTTATTTCCAACCGCCCGCTCTTTTACGAGAAACGGGTGATATAGATGCTTGAACTCGAAGCCCGAAGTGACATCT
>JBKEBB010000263.1:0-10688 GCA_047972845.1 Bacteroidales bacterium | reverse complement strand
TATTCACTCTTCTCCGGACACTGCGGAAGCGAGAATGAGAAGATGGATCCCTTGTTGACTTCACTTTCAAACCATACTTTACCTACGTGTGCTTCGACAATTTTTTTCACAAGAGCCAATCCCAATCCAAACGACTTCTCGTTGCCGGTGGATTTCACCGAAGTAGTTTGAAACGGTTGATATATTTTAGAAAACTCTTCTTTAGGAATACCCAATCCTTGATCGGTCACATGGGTGACAACCGTTTTTCCATCCATCGACACGGACACATTGATTTCGGTATTTGGTTGCGAATATTTCATGGCGTTGCTCAGTAGATTATTCAACACTTGTTGCATCTTGTTGGTATCAAAACAAGCCTCGATATTCTCCAACGAACTTTCTAACCGTATTTTCTGCGATTTAATCCGAGCGAAATGTTCGTTCTGATGAATCACATCCTTTACAAATTTGATATAGTCTTTCCTCTCAATGCGCAAATCAAAAATACCGGCTTCTATTTTTGATGCATCGAGAAACTCGCGAATCAGATCGAGCGAGAAATAGCAACTTTCGTTAATCTGTCCGATGTATTGCAATTGATCCTCTCGGGGAGTGGAGTCGTACTCGTCGAGCAGGAGATCGGAATAGACCGCAGCAACACCGATGGGATTACGCAAGTCATGCGCCACCATCCCTATGTATCGGTTTTTCTCTTGATTTATCTCTTTCAATCGCTGATTGAGCAGTTCCAACTCAACGGTCCGATTCTTCACCTTCTCTTCGAGCGTCAGATTCATCAAGCTCAACTCATTCATCAGCATCCGATTATCAGCCATCAACTCCGATTTTTCAAATGCTTCACGTACAATCATATCAAGATCGTTGGGATCCCACGGTTTCTTCACATACCTAAAAACCTGTCCTTTATTGATAGCTCCTATGACGGATTCGATATCGGTATAGCCTGTCAGAATAAGTTTCATCGTATCTGGATACATATCCTTGATACGGGTAAAGAAATCAACTCCGGTCATCCCCGGCATACGTTGATCCGAAATAACCACCTGAATCTCTTCACGCTCCATGATCCTTAGTGCTTCCTGCGGACTTGTTGTAGAGAAGACATTGTACTTTCGCCTGAACAGGCGCTCCAATGCCTTTATAATATCGATCTCGTCGTCGATAATCAACAAGTTGTGCACTCGTTTATTATTTATATCTATTGTCATACTGTTCAATAAAATATTTCACAATTTCTTAAAACTCAATTTCGAAGATTTATCAGTTCTTGGGAATTATCAATTCAAACACAGTTTTTTCACCAGGAATAGAGCTAAAATGAATGTTTCCACGGTGTAACTCATGAATGATTTTATAAGTAATACTCAACCCCAATCCCGTACCACTGCCCACCGGTTTGGTAGTAAAGAAGGGTTCGAAGATGCGGTTTTTTATATCATCGGGAATGCCTGGACCGTTGTCTTCGATTGTAATGATCAGATTGTTGTCAACAACAGCAACCGTAAGTGTCACCTCACCTTGATGATCGACCGCCTGTATGGCATTCATCAACACATTCATGATGGCTTGATTGAGCTGTCCGGCATAACAAACCATCTTCAACTCGTCGGGAGCGTGAAATGAAAATTGGATATCCTTTTTAAGAATTTCAGAGCGAAGAATAGAAATAGTAGAACGAATGTTTTCTACCAAATCGACCTCCTTCAGATCCGATTCGTCGAGTCGGGAGAAGCGGCGCAGATCCTCCACAATCCCCTTTACTCTTTCAACACCCATCATTGATTCGCTGATTATCTGTGGAAAATCCTCCTCAAGATAGTCCAAATCACTCTTTGTCCGGATAGAAGCAATGGTTTCATTTAATTCGGGAGAACCCAATTGCCGGATAGACTCTTCGTACTTTCTTAAGGCATTGAAGAGATCGTCCGCATACTGTTCAGCCGAATAGAGGTTGCTATAGACAAACGCGATTGGATTATTTACTTCGTGAGCTATTCCTGCAACCAGTTTACCGAGGGCATTCATCTTTTCGGAATGAATAAGCAGTTGTTGAGTCTCTTTCAACTCTTCGAGTGCCAATTGCAACTGCTTCTTCTCGCGGATAAGCTGTCGTTGCAGGTTGTTGACGGTCTGGTTTAGATGACTCATTTTCCGGTTTCCTTCAAACAAATCTTTCACATCGGCCTCAGCAAAAACAAGCAAGTTCTCTTTTTTCCTATACACTCTGAGATGAAGTACGAAACTTATATCAGAGTAATTGCCTATCGTTGACAATCCATCATAGATCAACCCCCTCCTCTTCGGAGAGAAATGAAGAAAACAAGGGATTTACAAAGTAATTGCGCGCCTCTCCGGTTTCGGGATCTTTATCGAGATAATAGCACATGGTAGGATTGCACCACACGAGATTTCCATCGATATGGTAAATACCGATACCAACCGAGGAGGCTTGTTGCAACAGATCGTTCACAAGATCGGTCCACTCTTCACATAGGATATTATTACAAACCATATTTGGTGGGGGATATGGGGTTTTATCTCCTATAAACTATGTACTGATTAATGAGCGGAAAGGGGGGCGTCGAGCTCACTTTCCGCAAGCGTATTAAATAGAGGAATATTGATTTGCATCCAATTATAGTAGGGATATACCTCGCTAAAACATTCCGGAGAAAGTTCCTTTTTATATATCTCGATCCATGTATTCAACTGTGCCGCCCAATAGGTCGAGCTAAAGTTACGCGATCGATATGCCCGGAAGACCCATAATACGGTATCGACAAGCACCTAGGGAGAGTGGTTTACAAAAATAGACTCGATAAAACGTGCATGATTGGCATGGTTGTCTTTCATCATCTCCACATTGTCCGCACCAACCAATTGAATCAGATCGGGACGATTACCCATTACGAGGTTCATTCGAGCTACTAATATTTCGCGTTTAGCACCAAATTCAGTAGCACTGGAAGGAGTCACCTGTTTGAGAGCTCCGGCGGATTGAATCAATTTTTCTCTGTACATATTCAATTCTAATTATGAGTTGGTACTTAATGTATCAATATATTTCTCAAGCAGATAAAGATCGGGAAGAATAACTACATCGCCCAAAGAAGACGATTCAGCTCCGGATACATGGGCAAACGCCTGTCCACCAAGGAGGATATGCAAGGTAGGGAATTCCAATCGAATGGTTTCAACCATCTTTACCAGATTGGTGTAGTTGAAATAGACACTGAGAGAAATGGCAAGCAGATCAGGCTTAACTTCATGAATGTAGCGTATCAATTCCGAAGTAGGTATGCCCGTACCCAGAAAATAGCTCTCCCATCCTTTCATTTCGAAAATATCGGCTACCATCTTTATTCCTACTTGGTGCTGTTCTTTTTCCACACATGCCACTACTACCTTTCGGTTAAAACGTTTGCCTGAGACAATCTGCTCAAACAGTTCGTTCAATATACCTTCTGTAATGGCCGTGGCCAAATGTTCGGTAGCAACCGTTATCTTATTGGTTTCCCATAAACGTCCTACCTCATACAATGCCAATTTGAACACATTCTCATACACCTCTTTAATGGAATGACCTTCATCAAGATACTGACGAGTGATTTCCGAGCAGACTACGCGGTCTCCTCTCAACAGATTGTTCAGAAAAAGCTGAACAGTCGGGTCGGTTGTGTTCTCCATACGAATTGATTTAGACGCTAATTGTTAAATATAAATTCAAATATTCCAATCGTTTCAATCGGTCAATTCCATAAACACGACTTACCTTTCGAAACTTAACGCTTTAAAAACAAATTCAACACAAGCAAAGATAAAATTATTTTCCCCACAACAATCATACAATTGAACAATCCTTTGCATTTTTAAAGAAATTAGCAATCAGTACCTCCATAAAGAATTAAAATGACTCTTTTCAACACAAACAACCCTCTTATCTGGGATCCTATTTATAACTAATTAACCATCAAACAGAAACCTAAGCTCTTCAAATAAACAAATCAACCGTACTCGTGTACTAAATATAAGGTAGTTTGTTTTGATCAACAGCAGCTATAGACTTTATTTATCAAAATACAGACTGAATGAATATTGGAAATTTATACATTTGTAGTGATTAATTATCCCCAATCGATGGAAAAGCCAATTGTATTCGACAAAGTTGCCGACCTATACGATTCTTACGTCCGTGTGGATTTCGACGTGCCTTTCTTTTTACAAGAAACAACAAACCATACCACAGTGCTGGAACTGATGAGCGGTACAGGACGAGTATCCATTCCTTTGCTGAAAAATGGGAGAAAGCTTGTTTGCGTGGATTATTCACAAGGAATGCTGGATCGCTTTTCGGAGAAGATCTCGGGAACTGAGTATGACGTAAAACTGATCTGTGCCGATGTAACAACACTATCCCTTGGGACTCAATTTGATTGCATCATTCTCCCTTTCCACTCCTTGCAAGAGATTGTATCAAAAGAATCACAGCTAAATGCTATAAAGTCCATTCATCGACATTTAACCAACGGAGGCATCTTTGTTTGCACCTTGCAAAATCCGAGAATACGGCTTGCAGATGCAGACGGCTCAATCAAATCGTTGGGAACATTCTTAATAGACGAATTCCGACAAATGAAACTCTCCTGCTCAAATAAGATAGAAAATGGGATTGTAACCGGATTCCAATTGTATGAAATATACAACCAACAGAAACTTTTAATCGAAAGAAGAGTGTTGGACGTTTGCTTTCGTCCAATTGAGTACGAGGAATTTGTTGATATGCTAAATGAAAGCGGTTTTACCATCAAACATGTATTTGGTGACTATGATTACTCAGAGTTTGATATAGAGACAAGCCCATATATGTTATTCCGATTAGGAAAATAACATGTTAGTCGATTGACTCATTCCGGTTTGTTCAATCAATCGACACATCAGTACTCAGATGTTTCATCACAAGATCTATATTTACGGATGATATGGATTCAATCGACATAGATTTGTAATAAAAGGTAAGCGCATCTGATCATTTTTCATTAATTTTGCATCAAATAGCCGCTGTTTCAAACACAAGCACCACTCGGTATGAAGAAGAATTTTGGATTTGTCAGGGTAGCCACAGCCATCCCTTCGGTGAAGGTGGCGGATTGCACGTATAATGCGTTGAGGATTGAATCACTTATCAACGATGCCGTACAAAGGAATGCGTCGATAGTTGTTTTCCCCGAACTTTCACTTACGGGATATACCTGCGCGGATCTGTTTGGACAACCCATTCTTTTGCGTGCCGCTGAAAAAGAGTTGATGCGGATTACCTCCGCGACAAGGGAGCTTCCTGTGGCGGTGATCGTAGGATTGCCCGTTGCGGTCGACAATCGGCTCTACAACTGTGCAGCGGTAATAAACAAAGGGAATATTTTAGGTGTAGTGCCAAAAACATTTCTCCCCAATTCCGAAGAATTTTACGAAGGACGTTGGTTCGCTCCCGGCACCGAACCCCACCGCGAATCGATCTCCCTTTGCGGGCAAACATTCCCGTTTTCCACTCAATTGCTTTTTACCTGTAAAGAGATATGTTTCGGTATAGAGATCTGCGAAGATCTCTGGGTTCCGATCCCTCCCTCCTCGCATCAATCGTTGGCGGGAGC
Organism: Bacteroidales bacterium; assembly: GCA_047972845.1. Lineage (GTDB taxonomy): Bacteria > Bacteroidota > Bacteroidia > Bacteroidales > JBKEBB01 > JBKEBB01. The sequence continues at coordinate 5,037 of JBKEBB010000263.1, read as the reverse complement.
CAATATCTGTGTAAACATCTCAGCAAGTAACGAGATGGTTGGCAAACATAGCTATCGCTGTTCGCTAATCAGTCAGCAGTCGGCCCGTACCATATCTGCCTATGTGTATTGTTCGGCGGGATTTGGAGAATCGACCACCGATGTGGTTTTCTCAGGAAACGGCATCGTTGCGGAGAATGGTACTATATTGACTGAATCGGAACGTTTCTCATTCGAAGAGCAACTGACCGTAATGGATGTGGATATAGAAAAACTGATGGTGCAACGCCGCAAATCAAACACATTCCATCAACCACAAGGCATCCATTCATCTTCATTCACCTATATTCCATTTGACATTCAGGAATTGGATTATACAACCACTTCCCTGCTTCGCAGATTCACTCCTCATCCATTCATACCCTCTGACCACCGAGCCATTGACGAACGATGCAGTGAGATATTCAACATTCAGGTAAACGGATTGGCTCAACGAATCAACCACACCGGATGTCAGTCGGCGGTTGTGGGCATATCGGGAGGATTGGATTCTACGTTGGCCTTGCTGGTAACCGTGCAGACGTTTAACAAATTGGGCATTCCCCGCCACGGTATAACAGGAATAACTATGCCCGGATTTGGCACTACAGGACGAACCTACAACAACGCTGTCAAGCTCATGGAGTCGCTAAAAATTAACATCCTCGACATCAACATTCACGAGGCTTGTCTGCAACACTTCAAAGACATCGGAATAGATGAATCAGACCGAAGTGTCACCTATGAAAACGCTCAAGCGAGGGAACGGACACAGATACTGATGGATATTGCCAACAAAACAGGCGGAATGGTGATTGGAACGGGAGATCTTTCGGAATTGGCATTGGGATGGGCTACCTACAATGGAGATCACATGTCAATGTATGGAGTCAACGCGAGTGTTCCTAAAACATTGGTGAAGTATATGGTGCAATGGGTAGCTTCGCTCGATCAATACAATTCGTCAAAAATGTATCTGCTTGACATCATCGACACACCTATCAGCCCGGAGTTGCTCCCTGCGCAAGAAGATGGATCGATCGCCCAGCGAACCGAGGACTTAGTGGGGCCCTACGAATTGCACGACTTTTTCCTGTATCACTTTCTTCGATTCGGATTCGGCCCGACAAAGCTTCTCTTTATGGCTAAAAACGCATTTGATGGAGTGTATGAAGAGGCAACTATCAAAAAGTGGCTTCACACATTTATCCGACGCTTCTTCACCCAACAATTCAAACGATCAGCTCTTCCTGACGGCCCCAAAGTGGGATCGGTGAGCCTTTCACCCCGTGGCGACTGGAGAATGCCGAGCGACGCATCGTATAATTTATGGTTGGAAGAGGCGAACGAGAATCAATAATACACATCTGTTTTATCGATAATCAGCCAATGGGTAGAGCGAAGGTTCTTACCCTTGGATCTCTTTATCGGATCCGAGGTCGAGAGTGCTTCCCGACAAATCTTCTTGACAACTTTTGATCCATTCTCCGGGCGAAACACCTGTCTCTTTCTTAAACACCCTGTAGAAGGAACTCTCGTTTGAGAATCCGGAGGAGAAGATCATCTCCTGCAGGTTGGCTATCTCATCCGTTTCAAGCAACTCTGATTTGATTCGCTCTTTCACATAGTTAATCCGATACCTGTTTATAAAATCGGAGAAATTCATTCCGAAGTTATTGTTGATCGTTTTAGAAAGGTAGGTACGATTTGTACCCATCATTCCTGCCATATCGGTAATCTTGAGATCACTTCGGAGAAATATCTGTCCATTCTTCATGATCACCTCAATCTTTTCAAGGATATTTCCATGTAATACATGATTCTCACACTCCGGCAACTGCTCCTTCACGATGAGTTCATCATGCTTTACCTCCTTCTCGTAATCGTAGATAGTGAAGGTCTGCTTGGAACATACATATAATAGATAAAAAATAGTAGATCCAAAAATCATGGAAGGGATGGCCAACAGCAGAGGGGATTCTGAAAAATGGTGTTTACCAATGATATTTGCACTGGCAGAGGTGAGCGAAAGAGCAATAAAACAGATCAACAACACCTTAATATCACCCAACGTCTTATTCTCGCTATCCGAATAGTATTCGTTGATCAAACGGTTGTATTGATTGATATACTTTATTCCCATTAATAACACATAGAAAACGATAATCAGAAATAAAAATGGGACAGTTTGATGAGTCAGTAATTGGATCTTATAAAAAATCCCCACAGAAGATTGATATTCAATCCCATAAAGCCTCCGGTTGATAAATCCTTGCAATTCATCCGGTGTCATAAACAGATAACAAACCACACTTACTACAAACACGATCAATCCGGGATATAGCGTTCCGTATTTCTTCAAGTACGAGCGGGTCTTGCCATAGGCTTTATTTTGTCCGGTTAGAACAACAATGTAGGTCAAGAATAGAGGATATACGGACAATGTGGTAAAAAGATACACACTGTCCAAATAGAGATATAGATGGTATTCACGATTGAAATACGCGCAATGACACAAATAGAGCAGCGCGGCGGTGAAACAGAACACAATCAACTCCGGTCCCGAAGGACTCCGATGTCGCTTTTCAAGCAACAAAACCACCCCCCAGAAGAGACACACAAAGAAAGGAAATGAAGTAAAGATTGCTTCAACCATTAGTAAATGATCTATTATTCACATACAAAAATAGATATTTATTTTTGAAAACAATCCGCGCAATGATAAATCACAGACAAATCCATTGGGCGGCTATTATTCATATCCCTTTGTCCACCAAATTAATACGAGGATGGTTGTAAAACAAGAGTAATAATTTTGTTTGGGGAGAATGGCTGAATGGAAAAACCCTCTATCTTTGCACTGAACATTTGGTTCTCGCTGTTGCCTTCGCGGGCAACTGAGATTAAAAGGGAATCCTGTGAAAGTCAGGAACTATCCCCGTAGCTGTAAGTTTCATTCATTGGAGTGCATCCGTTTGCCACTGTCTGATAAAGACGGGAAGGCGCACTACCTGAAACAAGTCAGAAGACCTGCCTGATGTTTTTATCTCTGGGGCTTTCGGGTGAAAGGCGACACAGGACAAGCTTATGCATTTCCCACCAACAATACTCATAGCATAGTCTATTCCTACTCCACCTGTTTGTTCCACTTTTACCGATTATTCATAAAATGGAACAATATGGAACTATTTATTCTAAAAAGAGACGGTAGCAAAGAGGCATTTTCAATTGAAAAGATCAGAAACGCTATCTCAAAGGCATTCCTTTCGGTAGGGAGCTTTGCCACACAAGATGTAATCAGCAACATCCTCTGTCGGGTGAACATATTCGACGGGATCACCGTCGAGGAGATTCAAAATCAGGTAGAAATAGCCTTGATGTCTGAAAAGTATTTCGCAGTAGCAAAATCCTACATGCTCTACCGTCAGAAACACCTTGAAGACCGAGAGGTGAGCAATAAACTAAAATTCCTGATGGAGTATTGCGACGCCTCCAATGCTGCCACCGGAAGCAAATACGATGCCAATGCCAACGTCGAGAACAAAAACATGGCCACTCTGATCGGAGAACTACCCAAATCCAACTTCATACGTTTGAACCGCCGAATGCTAACCGACCGACTCAAAGAACGATACGGCAGAGAGGTTTCAGATCGTTATATCGATCTGCTCAACAACCACTTCATCTATAAGAACGACGAAACCAGCCTGTCCAACTATTGCGCCAGCATCACCATGTATCCATGGTTAATCAGTGGCACTGCCTCCATTGGTGGAAACTCAAAAGCACCCACCAACCTGCGCTCCTTCTGCGGAGGGTTCGTCAACATGGTGTTTATGGTTTCAAGTATGCTCAGCGGAGCCTGTGCAACCCCCGAATTTTTGATGTACATGAACTATTTTATCGGGCTCGAATACGGAAAAGATTACTTTCGTCACACCGACAACGTAGTTGATCTCTCTACAAAAAAACGCACCATCGATAAAGTGATCACCGATCACTTCGAACAAATTGTCTATTCAATCAATCAACCCACCGGAGCACGAAACTTTCAGGCGGTCTTCTGGAACATCTCCTACTACGACCAGTATTACTTTGAAAGTCTTTTCGAACACTTCATCTTTCCCGACGGTTCAAGTCCCGATTGGGAATCGCTCAGTTGGTTGCAGAAGCGATTCATGAAATGGTTCAACAAAGAACGTACCCGCTCCATCCTTACCTTTCCGGTAGAGACGATGGCACTGCTCACAGAAAACGGAGAACCCAAAGACCGTGAATATGGAGATTTCACCGCCGAGATGTATGCTGAAGGCCACTCGTTCTTTACCTATATGAGCGACAATGCCGACTCATTGAGCAGTTGTTGCAGACTTCGAAACGAGATCCAGGACAACGGATTCAGCTATACTCTCGGAGCGGGAGGAGTCTCAACAGGATCAAAAAGCGTACTCACTATCAATCTCAACCGATGTATCCAACACGCTGTGCGCAATGGCATTCTCTATCCTCTGTTTCTCGAAGAGGTGGTCGATCTGGTACACAAAGTCCAGATCGCCTACAACGACAATCTGAAATATATGCAGCAAAAGGGGATGTTACCGCTGTTCGACGCGGGGTATATCAACATGGCACGTCAATACCTCACCATTGGGGTAAACGGACTGGTGGAAGCGGCTGAGTTTATGGGGATCGAGATCAATGATAACCCCCAGTACGAGGCGTTCGTGCAAGAGATACTCGGATTGATCGAACGATAAAACAAGAAGAACAAGACAAAAGAGATCCTATTCAACTGCGAAATGATTCCAGCGGAGAATGTCGGAGTGAAGCATGCCAAATGGGACAAAGAATCAGGATACGTTACTAAACGGGCGTGCTACAACAGCTATTTCTACATCGTGGAAGATGAATCGCTGAATATATTGGATAAATTCCGTCTGCACGGACGTAGATATATCCAACATCTCACCGGAGGATCGGCATTGCATCTGAATCTCGAAGAACATCTCAGCAAAGAGC
>JBKEBB010000187.1:0-10563 GCA_047972845.1 Bacteroidales bacterium | reverse complement strand
GGAGGATGGCATTGAGGGAATAGATACCGTTGCAGATACCACTCCATCCGAAGTTGATGGCGAACTTGGCAGGAGTGTCATTGGTATATCCATCCAGTATAAAGGCGTGGCCAATGCCCGGCTTGATGTCGTTGCCACTGTAGATGATGGGGCGGTTGTTGATGATCTCTTCTATCAGAGTGGTTTCCCACGCTTCGGCGTAATAGTCGCGAAATAGGATAGCCGCTGATTTATCATATCCGAAGTAGCGAATCATTCCCTGAGGGATGTCGATCGAACGGGTCACACTCACGGCGGTGTCGTACTTCATGTTGGTGATGGCTCCGCAATCGGCCAACAGATTGGCCACCGCGTTAATCTGTTCCGTTGTAGAGGAAGATGCGAGCTGAGCAGGCATCAGATCAAAGCGATAGGAAGCCGGGAGGGTTCGTCTGACGGTTATATCCGGATCAATCGTAACATATTCGATGACGATTCCTTCGGATATTTGGGGGGGAACGGTCGAGGTGGCTTTCATATAGATTCCAACCGCCGTAGCTACGCATCCCACATAGGTGTGTTTACCGTCGAGAGTAGGGGTGAACTTATAGTAGTACTGCCCTTGATCCCAATTGGGAGTCGGGATTTGTTTGACCAATTCTCCGGTGGATGTTCCACCCAAAAGAGCTTGCCACTGATTGTTGGCAAGGGGATCGAAATAATGGGTGTTTTGTTGCAGCCACTCGATCTCCCTTTTATACTGATTGATCCATGCGGCAATATGGGGAGGAAGGTTGAGGGGATCAAATTGTCCGGTTGTGCTGTATCCCAACACCGGATAGGCTCGGTCGTCCCCTGAGATAAGCGCGAATCCACCTTCTTTGTGGCTGAAAAGATAGAAGGGAGCTCCATCAATCGCACGGACCACCGGACTTCCGGTCCATATCAATTGAAGATCATCGCTGTTTACCGCTCGCGTGGTAAGTTGACTGTTTAGCTGGGTTAGCGCTACTTTTTTGGCTGTTTCTGAGTTGATTTGTTTTCCTGCCAGATGGAATGACACGAGGATTAGGAGCAAGAGAAGAGTTGTTTTTTGCATGGATATACGTAAGGATTGAGTGTTTATTGGATCAAAATTACGATTAAGTCTCGTTTGAACAATATAAATAGTGAAAATTATTAATATCAATGAAAAACGAGATTGTTTTGGATATCATTTCAAATAGTTTCTTTGTCACATTCTATTTTTCTTTTAAAAAGTGATATGATGCACGTATGCGGGAGTGGTTGGCAGTTGGAAGATATAAATATGCACATATCGAATGGTTTTTGTGCAATATTGAATATCCAATAGGGGATATGTGACTTATATTTGTGCAGCGTAACAGATGTTGGAACACTTATTCATGAGGAGGTTAACCTGTTGATTGTTGTTGAAAAATAGTATATTTGCAGAGGATAGAGAATCGATGTTGTTATAGTCAACCGCGCTCTTTTATTGTATGATCTTTTTCGTCAATGGGATTACTTGCTGTGAGAATAGAGCATATCGGTTATTGATAAGTAAAGCAATTTGACTGTATGAGAGTTTTTAACGATCGTATTCAAAGAATAAATACTTGTATGAAATACCTGTTTATATCTGTATTACTGTTTTTCTCAAGTGGAATTGGAATGAATGCCGAAGAGGTGTTGAGTTTGGAGGATTGTCGGCGACTTGCCCTTGAACACAGTAAACAGTTGCAAATAGCTCAACAAAAGATTGAAGGAGCTCAATACAACCGCAAATCGGCGACAGCCAATTTTCTTCCGGAGATATCGTTCACCGGAGCCTATCTGTACAACGAGCGTAATTTGATGTTGCTCGATCCCGCGGGTCTCAACCCGATCATCGATGTGCTTCTCCCCAGAAATCTATACACCCTAGACATTCATAATATATATGTAGGAGCGTTGACGCTGACCCAACCCATTTTTATGGGAGGAAAGATTGTGGCCTACCACAAGATCACCGGATACATGGAGGAGCTGGCCAAGTCGAAGAAAGAGTTGACTGAGCAGGAAGTAGTGGTGCGTACGGATGAGATATACTGGCAAATCGTGTCGTTGAACTACAAAAAGAGGCTTGCTGAAAACTACCTGACCTTGCTGAAACAGTTGGAGAGCAATGTGCAGGCGATGATCAGTGATGGCGTGGCAACACGTGCCGACGGACTGACTGTGGCGGTGAAGGTGAATGAGGCGGAAGTGACTCTCAGCAAGGTGAACAACGGAATTTCTCTCTCCAAAATGTTGTTGAGCCAGTTGTGTGGTATGGAGGTGGATAAACCTTATAACCTCGCTGATGAAGAGTTATTGTCCTCTTCGAAGGAGGAACCCATCCTTCCGATCAATGCCGAGCAGGCGTTGGAAAATCGTATTGAGTTGAAGAGTCTGGATCTGGCGCATCAGATTTATAAAAAGAAAGAGGCGATAGCCCTCTCCAAGATATTGCCTACCGTGGCCGCGTTTGGTAATTACCTGGCCACCAATCCGAATATGTTCAAAGGAATCAAGCATGAATTTGGCGGAATGTGGAATGTGGGGGTAATGGTACGGGTACCGATATTTCATTTCGGAAAGAACTTCTATGAACTGAAAGCGGCACGTGTGGAGACACGGGTGTTGGAGTTGGAACGGGATGAGGCCAAAGAGAAGATAGAATTGCAGATTAAGCAGGCCTATTTCAAGATCAACGAAGCGCAGCATCATCTGTCGATGACCACCAAGAATTTGGAAAAGGCGAACGAAAATCTTTCGCATGCCCAATTGGGATTCAAAGAGGGGGTGATGACCGCCACCAATGTGCTCGAAGCGCAAACAGCCTGGTTGAAGGCTCATTCGGATAATATTGACGCGACGATTGAGGAGAAACTATGCAGGCTATACCTACTCAAGGCAGTGGGTAAACTGAGCTATTAACGGAAGATAGAATCAACTGCTTGATAGAAATTGAATAGGTAGAATAACTGATATAACCACAAAGCAAATCAACAAACAGATCATATGGATAAGCGACGTAAACTATTTTGGGTGTTCATTCTCTTTTTTGCCGCGATCGTGGCCGCGATCTTTTTTGGATTTTTCCAACTGACGGACGCTCCCGAACTGATACAGGGACAGGTGGATGCGACCGAAGTCCGTTTGTCCGGTAAATTGCCGGGACGAATTGAACGTTTTACAGTGAAAGAGGGAGATCGGGTGAAGAAGGGAGATACGTTGGTGTGGATCGATTCTCCTGAAGTGCATGCCAAGTTGCAGCAGGCCTCGGCAGCCGAACAAGCGGCACAGGCACAGAACATGAAGGCGATAAAAGGGGCACGTGTGGAGCAGATCGAAGGGGCATTTGAGATGTGGCAAAAGGCGAAGGCCGGATTAGACATCGCTGAGAAATCATACAGACGAATCAAATCGCTGTATGAAAAAGGGGTCGTGACAGCACAAAAACACGATGAAGTGGAAGCCAACCTAAAGGCGATGATTGCTACCGAGAAGGCGGCCAAATCGCAGTATGACATGGCGGTAAACGGAGCCGAAAGAGAGGATAAACTGGCCGCGTCTGCTTTGGTAGAGAGGGCTAAAGGGGCGGTTGCCGAAGTTGAATCGTATATAAAGGAGACTCACCTGCTATCGCCCGCCGATGGTGAGGTGTCGGAAATATTTCCTAAGATGGGCGAATTGGTAGGAACCGGAGCCCCGATATTAAACGTGATGTTGATCGACGACCTTTGGGTGTCGTTCAATGTGAGAGAAGATTTGCTGGCGGACCTCAAGCAGGGAACTGAATTTACCGCTTTTGTACCCGCGTTGGGAAATAAAGAGATTCGATTGAAGGTTACTTCATTGAAGTCGATGGGAAGCTATGCGGCTTGGAAAGCCACAAAGGTGTCAGGCCAGTATGATATAAAGACATTCGAAGTAAAAGCGGTTCCCGTTGAACAGGTGGCCGATCTGCGTCCGGGAATGTCGGTGTTGTTGAAACGATAGGGTAGAGGAGTAAAGAATTGTATCGAAACCGGAGATTGATGATTCAAATCGTACGTAGGGAAATAAACCGTATTTTGGCTCGACCGCTGTACCTTTTTGGGTTGGTGATCGCGCCCTTGTTTTGCTTCTTTTTCTTTACCACACTGATGGAAAAGGGATTGCCCACGGGACTGCCTATTGCCGTGGTGGACATGGATGATACGCCTATGTCGCGCACGCTGACTCGTCAGTTGGATGCCTTTTCGCAAACCGACGTGGTGCTTCGAACCGTTGACTTTGGGTATGCTCGTCGGCAAATGCAGCAAGGAAAGGTGTATGGTATTTTCTATATACCCGACGGATTGACAAACGATGCGACATCGGGTCGGCAGCCTCGAATCTCCTTTTATATGAATCACTCGTATCTGATTGCCGGATCGCTGGTGTTTAAAGACATGCGAACCATGTCGGTGTTGGCCTCGGGAGCGGCCGGGAGAGCGACCCGAAGAGCCAAAGGGGAGACAGAGAGTTACATCATGGGGCAATTGCAACCAATAGTGATTGATACCCATCCGATAGCCAATCCGTGGCTGAACTACTCCGTGTATCTGAACAATATGCTTTTACCGGCCATTATTCAGCTGCTCGTGCTGCTGATGACGGTGTATGCCATTGGGTCGGAAATGAAAGAGGGAACCGCCGACGAGTGGTTGTCGATAGCCAACGGATCGATGTTTCGAGCGTTGATAGGGAAGTTGACCCCCTATTTTATCTCCTTTGTGTTGATGGGTCTTTTCTGTCTTACATTGTTATACCACTACCTCGAATTTCCGTTGAGTGGCAGCTTTTGGACTATGGCATTGGCCATGGTGATGCTTATTGCCTCTTCGATGTCGTTGGCCATCCTTTTTGTGGTTATTTTACCCATCTTCCGATTGGCGTTGAGTGCGGCCAGTTTGATCGGGGTGTTGTCTGTTTCGATCACGGGTTTCTCCTTTCCGGTGTTCGCGATGCATCCGTTGTTGCAGAAAGTGGCGTTGGCCTTTCCTCTGAGACACTATTTTCTGGTGTATGTGGATGTGGCATTACGAGGTACACCAATCTATTATATTCTGGATCACTTTGTCTTTTTCTCGGTGTTGATCATTCTTCCGCTTTTGGCATTGCCTCGATTGGAAAATATGATGTTGAATCATGAATATAAAATGTAGCGGCAGATGGGTATGAAAAAAGGATATGAAGGAATAATGGGATTTATCTCCGATGTGGCTAAGGTATGGCTGGAGGAGCTGAAAGCGATATTCAAGGATTGGGGCGTTATCACCTTTTTTGTGTTGTTGCCGCTTGCCTATCCGGTTCTTTACGCCTTTATCTATACCAACGAGGTAGCGAGAGAGGTGCCTATGGTGGTTGTGGACGACAACAATAGCTCCTTGAGCAGAGAGTTTATCAGAAAGGTGGATGGATCGGCTGAGGTGAAGATCGTGGCCCATTGCACCGACATGAAGGAGGCCGAACGGATGATCTGGGACGACGAAGCGTATGGTATCATCTATTTTCCCTCCGATTTCAGTAGGAAATTAGAGTTTACGCGCGAACAGTCGGCGGTGATGTTTTACAGTGACATGAGTGGATTGCTGTTTTACAAGGCGATGTTGATTACCCTGACAGAGGTTTCGCTGGATATGGGAGCAGAGATTCAGACGAAGAATCTGACGAATGTTACCGCCCACGAGGCCAATCAAACTGTACACACGATATTGTCATCGGAGGTGAATCTCTTTAATCCGAAGGGAGGATTTGGCTCTTTTCTCATCCCTGCCATTATGATTCTGCTTATTCAGCAAGCGCTGCTGCTCGGTGTGGGAATGCTCACGGGAACAGCCAAAGAGGGAACGAACCGATATACGACATTGAATCTGGATCATCGCCCGCTTCACGGAGTATTTCGAATTGTTTTGGGAATCGCTTCGGCTTATTTGATGATATTCATGGTGAACTCGGTTTGGTTACTGCGAATCATCCCAAAACTGTTTCATTTTCCGATGATCGGCGATCCGATGCATATCGCGTTGTTTGTTTTACCCTACCTGCTGGCTGTTATTTTCTTCTCTATCGCCATGTCGGCCTTCATACGGGAACGGGAAACCCCTTTCATTCTCTTTGTATTCACGTCGGTGCCACTTCTATTTCTTTCGGGCATATCATGGCCTGAATCGGCCGTTCCGATGGGATGGAAATATTTCTCGTATCTGTTTCCATCGACCTTCGGAATACAGGGTTTTGTGCGATTAAACACAGCCGGAGCTCTCTTGTCGGATGTCAAACCGATGTTTTACGGACTATGGATTCAGGCGGCGGGATATTACATCTTGTCGATCCTGTTGTTTGCGTATGTGAGGTATAAGCATACGAAAAAAAAGAGGCAAGGATAGATTGTAGGGGTGATTTCCTCATTTGTCTTGATTTAGGCAAGTATCTAAGAATGGATTAGTAATCGGTAGGCATTCATCCCGACACGAATTGGACCTGTTGAGGGATAATCATTGCAGCATAAATGGGGAGAAGTTGAAAAAAACAGACTATTTTTGAGGTATTCAAAGAAACGATATGGAAGATTTTGCCGCGATTGATTTTGAAACAGCCAACGGGAGCCGATCAAGCGTTTGCAGTGTAGGAGTGGTGGTGGTGCGTGGAGGAGTAGTCGTTGATAAGTACCACTCATTGATACGTCCTTATCCCAATTATTATAGTCCGTTTACTACCAGAATACATGGCATGAGGTTTGATGACACCTCTGGTGCCCGTCGATTTCCGGAGGTGTGGGCAGAGGTTGCTCCTATGATAGTGGGATTGCCGCTTGTGGCTCACAACAGTCCGTTTGACGAGGGATGTCTGAAAGCCGTTTTCGCGGTGTATGAAATGGAATATCCGGAATATCGGTTTCACTGTACCTGTCGAATGGCGCGTCGCCGTTTTCCCCATCTTCCCAATCATCAACTTCACACCGTGGCATTGTGTTGCGGGTATAACCTGACTCAGCATCATCATGCACTGGCCGATGCCGAGGCGTGTGCCGAAATAGCCAAAATAGTGTTTGCCGAGAATCAAAGTGCCGACTTCAGCCGATTCGATTAACTCTAAACGTCAAAATATTCTCTCTTCAGTTGTTTTTATGGGCGAGGTGTGGTTTGTTATTCAAAAACAGGCCATGGGAGAGGTATATTTCGGTGGGTTTTATTACTTTTGAACTAAAATAGGATAGTATATGAGTAAGAATGACTGGAAAAGCCGTTTGAATGTGGTTTATTCGACCAACCCTGACTTTTCGTTTGAACGCGAGGAAGAGGATGTCGTTCAAACAAAAGCCAATAATAAACAGAACCTACGGGTTCAACTCGATAAAAAGAATAGGGGAGGGAAGATCGTGACTCTTGTGACCGGATTTGTGGGCACGGAAGAGGATCTTGCTACGTTGGGAAAGATGCTAAAAACGAAGTGTGGTGTGGGGGGTACTGCTAAAGAAGGAGAGATTGTGGTGCAGGGAGACCATCGGCAGCGTGTGGTTGAAATTCTTCAGAAAGAGGGATATAAGGTGAAGAGTATTTAGCGAGCATCGCTTCATAATAAACTTGTTCCAGATACGAATATAAAGAATAATAGGTCCGCTTCATGCTTCAAATAGTTAAAGCCTCGGCCGGTTCAGGGAAAACACATAGACTAACCGGAGAATATATCAAGTTGTTGTTTAAACAAAGCGACAATTATAGACATATTCTGGCCGTTACATTTACCAATAAGGCGACCGAGGAGATGAAGAGACGTATCATTCTTGAGTTGGACCGATTGGCAAACAAAGAACCCTCTGACTATCTTTCCGAGTTAATGAGTGAGGGTAAGAGTGAAGAGCAAGTCAGGATACAAGCAAAGAAGATACTCACCTCGATTCTACACGATTATTCCGCCTTTTCGATCAGTACGATCGACCGATTCTTTCAACAAGCGGTCAGGTCGTTCACACGAGAAGTGGGACTCCAAGGAGGATATGGCATAGAGCTGAACGCGGATGAGATGACCGAACAGGCGATCGACCGATTGATGTTTGATCTGGAGGACGAAGGAAACGAAGAGTTGATTGATTGGTTGGTGCGATTCGCTCAGGCTCAAATTGAAGAGGGAAAAGAGTGGAATATCAAACGAAATATTTCAAAACTTGCCAGGGAACTGCAAAAGGAGAAGTTTAAGATTCATGCGGACGAACTGCATAAGGTCTTGTCTGATAAAAAGGGCCTTTCTTCCTATTTGAGTCAACTAATTGCATTGCGTGCTCGATATGATCAACAGCTAAAAGGGCTTGGAGAGAAAGGATTGTCAATAATGACACGTTGTGGGTTTATGCCGGAGGATTCTTCAAATAAGAGGTTTGAGTTCTTCGTTAAATTGGCCAACGGGGATCGTCCTAAGCTTGGAGTGAGGATTATCGAATCGATTGACAATATCGATGCTTGGATCACCAAGAAAGCGTTGCCAGAGGTGAAGGCCGCTGCTGCTGCCGCGTATGAAAACGGATTGAACGATTGTCTGAAAAAGGTTGTCGAGCTAATAGAAGATGACATCGATTACAACACCGCGGGAGTGATCATCCGACAGTTTTACGCGCTTGGCATACTTGTTGATATAGATGCTAAGTTGAGGAGCTATGCGGATGAGAAGAACATCATGTTGCTGTCTGATACAACCGAGTTGTTGAATAAGATCATAGATGGCAGTGATGCTCCGTTCGTGTATGAAAAGATTGGAACGCGAATCCATCACTACATGATTGATGAGTTTCAGGATACCTCTTCGTTGCAGTGGAAAAACTTCTACCCTTTGCTCAACGACAGTTTGGCAAACGAGAACCGAAACCTGATTGTAGGAGATGTGAAGCAGAGTATCTATCGGTGGAGGGGTTCGGACTGGTCTTTGCTTGGCGATCAAATGACGAAACAGTTTAATCCGGCTCAATTCAAGGAGGATACGCTTTCTACCAATTGGCGAAGTTCCCGATTGATAATAGAGTTCAACAATGCCTTTTTTGCCGCGGCATCCCGATTGTTGCAGAATAAATACAACGAGGGAGACGAACAGGAAACCGGTTCCAGAATAACCGATGCCTATTCCGATGTGGAGCAATCTCTTCCCCAGAGTAAGAAGACCGAGGATGGCCATCTGAAGATTACTGTTTTAAAAGGAGATAAAGCTCAGAAATGGCAAGATACCGCCCTCGAAAAGATGGTAGATGAGATTGAGCATTTGCAGGATTGTGGTTATTTGCTTTCGGACATCGCGATTCTTGTGCGCCGTAAGGACGATGGAAATAGTGTGGCGCAACATCTTCTACGAACAAAAAATGAACGTCCGAATTCACGTTACGATTACTCGTTTGTTTCGGACGAAGCCCTTTATATAGACAACTCATCGGCTGTTCGGCTCTTGATGGCGGTTCTTGAATATTATGTTCGTCCAAACGAGAAATTATTACGATTACTCGCGGGAGATCTGATGACAGAGGATCGGTTTGCTCAGATTGAAGAGATTGGAAAGCTTCCTTTGTTTGAGATGTGTGAACAGTTGATTGCTCTCTTCGGATTGAATCAACAATCTTCTGAGGGCGTTTTTCTGCAAGCTTTTCAGGATTGTGTACTGGAATACCTAAAGTCGAACGCGTCGGAAGTGAGCAGTTTTGTTGATTGGTGGAAAGAGTCGGGGAGTAAGAAGTCAATCGCTGCCCCGAAAGGGCAAAACGCGATATCGATTATCACCATACATAAGTCGAAAGGATTGGAGTTTAATGCTGTGATCATTCCAATGTGTGACTGGTCAATGGATCACGAAGCTACGCATACCAATATATTATGGTGCACTCCTACGACGTCGCCCTTTAATGAGTTGCCACTCGTTCCGATTGCGTATGGAAAGGGATTGTTGCGTACCCATTTCGTTAAAGAGTATCTCGACGAGCAGCTTCAGGTGTATGTTGATAATTTGAACCTTGGATATGTAGCTTTCACCAGGGCGTGTAAAGAGTTGATCGTATTTACTCCGGAGGAGGGAGGAAATAAATTTACCTTCTCAAAAGTATTGTTGCAATGTTTGTCTGAGAAATATGGTTTTGAATTGACTGAAGATTCGGAGAATTGCCTGGAAATAGGAAGTACCACCCCTCAAAAGCCTAAACAACCGGAGGAGAAACCAACCATTGGGGCATATGTTGCCATTAATCCGGGAAATCGATTGCAGTTGCGACTAAGAAGCAAAGGATTTTTCACCGAGGGTGATGCGTTGAAATATGGTAACCAAATGCATGCGATATTGAGCCGTATCGAAACGATCCATGATTTGGATGAGGCTGTTGAACAATCGGTTTATGAGGGAGAGTTAATGGAGGATGAGTCGATGAATGTGTCAGAGCATCTGCGTCATTTGATCACTCAGCCTGCTGTTTCGAGCTGGTTTGATGGTTCGTATCGGATTATGAATGAGGTTGAGATACTCCATCCGACGCGTCGGTTTCTTCGTCCCGACAGGGTCATGAAA
>JBKEBB010000177.1:0-10613 GCA_047972845.1 Bacteroidales bacterium | reverse complement strand
CTCCGAGATACAACAAACAGGTGTCGCAGTACATGCGATTAGCTCGAGAAATGGGATATCAATGTGTAAAAGGTTATCTTTGGTATGTAGAAAAAGAGAAGATAGAAGAGGTGATCGTAGAGTCACTTTAGTTCTATTTAAAACAGAGATGAAGAAAACAGTTTTATATATATTTTTACTACTCATCCTCTCTTCGTGTGCTTCGAAGAAAGCGATGGTGACAGATAAACAGTTTGCCCGTGAGCTGAGTAGAAGCCTTAATATGGATTTATCTACAAAAGACAATCTGTTGCTTTATGCGATTGTCAACGAATGGATAGGAGTTCCTTATCGTATGGGAGGGCAATCGAAGAGAGGAACGGACTGCTCCCATCTTACTCGCAATATTGTTAGAAGGGTATATGGGAAATTACTTTCGAGATCTTCTGAAGAGATGTATCAGAGTGATGTGAGGAAACTTCGGAGGGGACAATTGAAAGAGGGAGATTTGGTCTTCTTTGCCACAGGATCGAACAGAAGAAGGGTTAACCATGTGGGCGTTTATCTTAAGAAAGGCTACTTTGTGCATGCCTCAACGACTCGTGGGGTAATGATCAGCCATCTTCAAGAACCCTATTTCTTGAGGGTATGGGTTAACGGAGGAAGAGTCAAATAATTTCGTTCTTTTGAGTATCTTTATATCCGGAAACAGTTAAGACGCAATTGATCTAATTAACCTGTTATATTTGCCCCAATGTACGATTTATTCTATCACATCGAAAAGCAAAACCCTTCGCTCTCTAAACACGATCGAATTGTAGAGGGAATCAAAGATGCCATTCTTTCTCATTCGTTAGTCAAGGGTGATAAAATACCTTCTGTGAACCGGTTCATCAGTCGATTAAAGATTTCCAGAATGACTGTTGTTAAGGCCTTGAATGCGCTTAAGGAGAAAGAAATAATCGTTTCAAAGGATAAAGTGGGTTACTTTGTAAAAGGAATTGGAGAGGTTTGTAGTCCGAAAGTGTTTCTTTTTCTAGCAGGATTTAATCCGTATCACGAGATTTTGTATAACAGTATCATTGAAGAGTTTGAAGACGAAAACATAACGATTGATCTATTCTTTCACCATTTCAATCCGAAAACATTCAAAACGATTCTTCGAGAGAATAACAGACAGTATGACCTTTACGTGGTATCCCCATTCGAACATAAGGCTGTAGCCAATGAAATGGGAAAGATTCCCGATCATAAGTTGCTTCAGATAAATAGGAAACCACTGATCGAAGGGAGCGCGTTTATCTATCAGGAATTTTACTTTCAGCTGAAAATCGCGTTGGGAGTTTTGCTTGAATCAATACGAAAATACGAACGGTTTACGTTGGTGTTCAATCCCGACGATAATCAGCCCACGGATATACTCAAAGCTTTTGAGGAGTTTTGTACTAAGAACGAACTTCGCTATCAGATCATTTCTCAGATTAATCAATCCGTAACTATAGATAAGACCGTTTTTTGGGTGTTGGAAGATCGGGATTTGATTCAGCTTATTAAGACGGCTGATAAGAAACATGCCGTCTGTGGAGAAGAGTACGGCATTATCTCATTGAACGACACTCCGATGAAAGAGATTATCAAAGAGGGTGTGACGGTTATAAGTATTGATTACCGGGAGATGGGGAAACGAATCGCAGCCTATATTTGCAATAGGGAGTTGTTACGAATGAGTATGAAAACCAATGTGATTGTTCGAAAATCACTTTAATTGCTTTCTAATCTATTTCTTCTCCTCTTTTTTCTCTTTTGCAGCTTCGCGAGCAGCTCTTTCTGCTTCTCTGGTTTTCTGGAATGCTTCACGTTCAGCTTTAACGGCCGCTTTATACGAGTCGTTCATTCGTTTGCGCTCTTCCTTGTATTTGCGCTTTTCTTCTATCTTCTTTTGTTTGGCAATACTGATCTTTCCGGTCTTGGGGAATCCGTTAAACAGCGCTCGTGATACGCCATCTTCAAGTGCTACCCCTCGGATGATTTCCGAACCGTCTTTGTTTACAAAACCTTTTGCAATTGACATAAACAGCTCTTCTCCGGAATCGGGATCAGTTAATGTCATCATTACAATGCCATCCATGTAGTAGTTTAACCATTTCTGATAGGATTTGGATTGATATTTCAGTGATTTGACAAATTCATTCATGTCACGGTCATTCACAAAATCATCTTTTCCAAATCTAAAAGTGAGATTTACGTTCAGATCTCCCAATGCCCTGTAATCGATTCCTTTCGCATCCATTCGTTTCACAATACCTGTTTCAATAATTTGAATGGTAGAGGGGGCAATTACTGCTGGACATGAGTCCGCATTCACTTCGTTAAAACCGAATGTGTTGTATTTTGACCAATCGGCTGTTGCAGATACGTTGCGGGACAACTGTTTGGAAGAAGAGCACGATGAGATTAGCAGTACGAGTAAGGCGATTGAGAAGATATATCTGTTCATTGTTTCAAAATATACGATTTAGACGGACAAATATACATGACTTTTTCGGAATATCCGCCTAATGATCCCTGGAATTAATATTCGTTGAAATGTTTTCTCCTAAATGTTGATTCTAAGTTGTTATAATGTTGTTGAGTTTGCTCAATAGGAGAGGTTGGTCTTGTCCTAAAAATAAATGGGCTGCGTTAATTTGATTAACACAGCCCATCTGCTTATAGATTTAATGTAAGCGAAAATTATCGCTTAGCGATAGCTTCTTTTACAACCATTGGACGGCCTTGAAACTCAGCACCGTTCAATTCTTGAATAGCTGAATTAGCTTCTGCGTCATTAGGCATCTCTGCAAATGCAAAACCTTTAGAGCGATTAGTTTGACGGTCCATGATAACACGAACTGAATCAACTGCACCAAACTCTTCCAAAACTTGTTGTAAATCATTCTCACGAACCCTGTAGTTCAGGTTCCCTAGGTAAATGTTCATAGGAAAAAAGTAATTAAGTAAGTAATAAAATTTTAAACGAAAGAAATCATACAGACTTAATTACAGGTTCGAAGAGAATGCAGAGAGACACTTAAAACAAAGCAATAAAATCGGTAAAGTCTTTACTTTCGACAACAAAGAAAAGTATAAAAAATGAATATACAAGCATTTTAGAAAAAAATATTACCATTATACTGCGAAATTCTTCCTTGAATCTGCTTTTTGACTGTTTTTGGATTGGTGACACTTTATTTTGTCCCCTAGTTTATCTGATTTATAGGTTATATTTGTTCTCTTGATTCCTCTTTATGTGTCTGAAATGAGATACTTGAAGGTGTAGGGATAATTGATCAATATGATCACTGTCAAAAGGAGAAGTCATTACTTTAAATAAATGGAGTCGTCGTTTATGGAATGTCGAAAGAAAGGATTGGATTGTATTAGATCTATCTTTGATTTTAGATTGCTTTTTTGTTTGTGTGACAATAGAATTGTGTTTCTCTATTCGATTGTTTTGAGTAATTTTACCTTTCGTAATCAGTCTGACAATAGGTTTATCTTTTTTATCATCACCACTGCTCCTTGTTACAAATATTGATCATATGAGATACGTAATAATTCCTTTTTCACTCCTCTTGATACTCCTTATTCTGTGTCAGTGCTCACCTTCCGAAATTAAAAATGTGAATGGTGTAAGTGTTGAGTTGGCTAAATATAGAAAGGCACATATCGACAATCTGAGTTATTCGCTGCACTTCACTATCCCGAAGTTGAAGAGTGATCCCGTTATGGGGATTGTTGAGATTAAGTTCTCTCTTACCAAAAGTATTTCTATTCCGATCGATTACATGAATGATAGCTCTTCGATCCTGTCCATAATTGTAAATGGCCGAGAGTTTGACTGTCTGTATGAAAATGAACATATAATTATACCTGCCAAGGCCTTAAAGAGTGGTGACAACGTTGTGATGATTAGATTTAGGGCTTCGGATCAGTCGCTCAATCGGCGCGACGAGTTTTTATATTCCTTATTGGTACCCGATCGTGCTCGAAGTCTGTTTCCATGCTTTGACCAGCCTAACATGAAAGCAATCTTCTCCGCTTCCCTTGATGTTCCACTGGAGTGGACTGCCGTTTCAAACGGAAAAGTGACCAACACTCGTATATTGGGGGACCGCAAGCAAATTGATTTTTCTCCCACTGAGCCCTTGAGCACCTACCTCTTTTCAATTGTTGCCGGGAAATTTGATTCGATTACCCAAGAGAGAAACGGACGTTCGATAACGATGTTTCATCGTGAAAATGATTCTCAAAAGTTATCTCAATGTGATGAGATATTCCGTCAAGTGTTTGCTTCACTCGACTTTATGGAGGAATATACCTCTATCAATTATCCCTTTGCTAAGTACGACCTTATTATTTTACCAGGGTTTCAGTATGGAGGAATGGAACATACAGGCGCCACCTTGTATGCGGATCGAACCATGTTTCTTCCACCGAATCCAACCATTAACGAACAGTTGAGCAGAAGCAATCTCATAGCTCACGAAACGGCTCATATGTGGTTTGGTGATTATGTGACAATGGATTGGTTTAACGATGTTTGGACCAAGGAGGTTTTTGCCAACTACTTCGCTTCACTTATTATCGCGACCGATTATCCTAAGGTGAATCAAGAATTAAGTTTTTTACTCTCTAATATTCCTCCTGCCTATTGGGAGGATCGTACTTCGGGAACCAACCCGATACAGCAGAATCTTGATAATTTGAATCACGCAGGACTTGTCTATGGTAATATAATTTATAAGAAGAGTCCCGTGGTGATGAAGATGTTGGTTGAGATGGTGGGCAAGAGTACTTTTCGGAAGGCTATACGCGAATATTTAACTACATATGCCTATTCAAATGCCACATGGGATGATTTGATCGCTATTTTGGACAAGTATTCGGATCACGATCTTCAATCGTGGAGTGATGCATGGGTTAAGAAAAGTGGTATGCCCCGGGTACAAATAACATCTGACTCAATTATTCAAAGGGATCCATTGGATAGGGGAGTGATCTGGACACAACCTTTCAGTTTTATAGCTCTTCATGGGAATATTAGAGATACTTCGCACTTATTGATCAATCAGCGGAGCATCCCCTCTCATATTATCGCCGAAGTCTATCTGCCAAACATGGATGGGTTGGGATACGGCTATTTTGTCATGGATTCCGTCTCTACACGATATTCGGCAGATTCTCTATTAACCTTTGACGAACTGACGCGTGGAAGTCTGTTGATCAATTTGTATGAGAATCTGCTCAACAAAAACATGGATTCCAACCTGTATGCCGATGCTATAATGAGTTATCTACCTAATGAAAAGAATAACCTGCTCTTTTCGCTCGCATTGGGAAATCTGGTTTACTGTAATCAGTACATTGAAAGGGTAAACGGATTGGAGAATCTATTATGGGGTTTGTATGAGGTAGGAGATAGCCGTTCGATTGTTGCTCTACGATCCCTGTTTGAGGTGGCGGAAAGCGAGGATACGGTAAGCAGGCTATATAGAATGTGGAATGAAAACAAACTGAGTGAGAATGATGCTATCTCGCTCAGTTATCAACTCGCATTACGTATGGAGAATAAGGCGGATGAGATCACTGCGGTTCAAATATCAAGAATTACGAATGTGGATCGACAGGAACAATATCGCTTTATCGCCCCATCCATCAGTCCGCGGGTTGAGGTGCGTGATTCTGTTTTCAATGCCTTGTTGTCGAAAGAGAACAGACGAATAGAACCGTGGGCCCAAACCGCGTTGGCTCTACTCAACCATCGCTTGCGTCAGAAGGAATCGCTCAAATACATTCAACGTGGATTGGAAGAGATGAGAGAAATTCAACAAACAGGAGATATCTTTTTTCCGGGAGCATGGTGTAGCGCCCTCCTTTCGGGACATGATTCGGAAGAAGCGCGAACCATTGTTAAACGATTTATTGATGGTAATCCGGATTATCCCACGAAGCTAATGTCTAAGATTAAGCAGCGAATCTACCATCTGGGCCTGTAATATTATCCGATTGGAGACGAATCACACGATCTTTTCAACGGCAAGTGTGGCTATTCAAAAATTGTCGTGTAACTTTGCGACATGGTATCTGTTGAAAATATTACTGTTGAGTTCGGAGGGTTTACCCTGCTGAACGAAATATCTTATGTGATAAATCGCCGCGATAGGGTGGCGTTAGTGGGTAAGAATGGAGCCGGAAAGTCAACCATGCTCAAAATACTGGCGGGGGTTCAACAACCTACTGACGGAAGAGTGTCGTATCCCAAAGAAATAACCATCGGTTATTTGCCGCAGCATACGTTGCTGTCAGATGATCGTACTGTTATTGAGGAGGCCGAATTGGCATTCAACGAGGTGACGCGTCTTCAGGAAGCGATCGATGAAATGAATATGGAGTTGGCCGAACGCACCGATTACGAGAGTGAATCGTACATTCAGTTGATCGAGCGTGTCACAATGGCCAACGATCATTTGCATACACTTGGATCAGCCAACTTTAAAGCTGAAGTAGAAAAGACTTTGCTGGGATTAGGTTTTCTTCGGAGTGATTTTTATCGTATGACTTCCGAATTCAGTGGAGGATGGAGGATGCGAATCGAGTTAGCTAAGATTTTGCTTCGTAGGCCTGACTTGCTATTGCTTGATGAGCCAACGAACCACCTCGATATTGAATCTATTCAGTGGTTGGAACAGTTTCTCTCTACGGGACAGAATGCAGTGATGCTGGTTAGTCATGACAGGGCATTTCTTGATAACGTGACAAATCGCACTATTGAAATCACCTTGGGACGTATATATGACTATCGAGCTGCTTATACCGATTTTGTTGAGCTACGCAAAGAGAGAAGAGAACAACAAATGAGGGCATACGAAAATCAACGGGAGCAGATTGAAAAAACCGAAGATTTTATTGAACGATTCCGATATAAATCATCCAAAGCAGTTCAGGTGCAGAGTCGCATCAAGCAGTTGGATAGAATTGATCGGATAGAGATAGATGATGAAGATAATTCATCTCTTCGCTTGAAATTTCCGAAGGCACCCAGGTCGGGAGATTTTCCGTTGATAGTGGAAGAGTTGACAAAATGTTACGGCTCGTATAAAGTGATCGGTGATGTGAATCTCACCCTTCGCCGAGGTGAAAAAGTTGCCTTTGTAGGTAAGAACGGAGAGGGAAAATCAACGTTGGTGAAGTGTATCATGGGAGAGATTCCGTTTGATGGAGGGTTGAAGCTCGGTCACAATGTTCAAATCAGTTATTTTGCCCAAAACCAGGCCTCATTGCTGGATGAATCGAAAACCGTTTTCGAAACCATCGACTATGTGGCGGTGGGAGATATACGAACGAAGATCCGCGATATATTGGGTGCATTTATGTTTGGCGGCGAGGCCTCTGAAAAGAAAGTAGGAGTGTTGTCGGGTGGAGAACGAACTCGTTTGGCCATGATTCGCTTACTCCTTGAGCCGGTCAATTTGTTGATACTCGACGAACCGACCAACCACCTGGATATGAGCTCAAAGGAGGTGTTGAAAGAGGCATTGAGAGAGTTTGACGGTACGGTTATTCTTGTATCGCATGATCGAGACTTTCTTTCCGGTTTGGTCACAAAGGTGTATGAGTTTGGAAACAAAAAGGTGCGCGAACACATGGGAGGCATCTATGAATTCCTTCAACGAAAAAAGATTGAGAACCTTAGAGAGTTGGAGAGAAATCATGAGCAAACGGTGTCGGAAAGGGATAATGATGTTCCGTCTGAGAATAAGCTCAGCTACGAAGCACGTAAGGAGTTTGCCAAACAACAGAACCGATTGAAGAAGCAAATTGCCGACAGTGAAAAGCGGATTGAGGAGCTCGAAAAAGAGTTGGGAGATATTGAGATGCTTCTCACCACAGCTCCGAGTTCGCAGTATGGAGATTTGTTTCCCAAACATGCCAATATTAAAAAAGCGTTGGACGAGGAAATGGAAAAATGGGCATTGCTCAATGAAGAGATTGAGAGCAATTGACCACTTTAATGGAAGGGCCAAGTTCCCTTTAAAGCTATATTCGTACGTGGAGGGTCACCGTACCGATACAATTATAAAAATGTCAGTAAGCACGAGCCGACTGACGCAAACAAATAACAACTGACAACTATGGTAGAGATAGGTAAATACAATGTTCTGACAGTAATCGACGAATTGGATTTTGGGATGATTCTTGATGGTGGAGAAGGACAACGCATATTGTTACCTCGCAGGTATGTGCCCAATGGATGTGTGGTAGGGACTGAGCTGGAGGTATTTATTTATCTCGATTCGGAAGATCGAATTATCGCTACAACCGAGATGCCTAATGCCACAGTTGGAGAGTTTGCTTGCATGCGGGTAACGTCGGTAAATAAAGTAGGCGCGTTTCTTGATTGGGGATTGATGAAAGATCTGTTGGTTCCTTTCAGAGAACAGAAAACAACCATGCAAGAGGGTAAGTGGTATGTGGTGTATGTATATTACGACAAAGAATCGGGTAGAATAGCCGCTACCGCAAAGATTGATAAGTACCTCGATAATACTCTCCCACAATATAAAAGGGGGCAGGAGGTTGACATAATGATTGCCGCTGAAACGGAAATAGGATATAAGGTGATTATTAATAACGAGCATTGGGGTATGGTTTATCACAATCAGGTGTTCAAACCAATCCAAAAGGGCGATCGAATGAAAGGATATGTCAAATTGATTCGTGAAGACGATAAGATTGATATCAACTTAACTCCTTTTGGTTTTGATAAAGCGGCCACATTGACCGATGTGATCCTTGAGAAGCTGGCAGAAAATAACGGATCACTTCCGTTCAATGATAAAAGTTCCTCCGAATCGATTCAAGAACAATTCCAATGCAGCAAAAAGGCCTTTAAGATGGCAATCGGATCGCTGTATAAACAAAAGAAGATTGTGATTGCCGACAACGGAATTAAGTTAGCCTAAAGGAGAATCCATATTCTCCAACTTGCCCACAACCTTCAATCCATCTGATATGACACCGTTTCTGAAACAAATAGCGACACTTTTCTATGATCGTCATGGGAATGACATAACAGACATTTGTTTTGTTGTGCCCAATAGAAGAGCCGGTGTTTTTTTTCAGTACTATCTCTCTGAGGTGGCGGGTAAGCCGCTTTTTTCTCCTACCATTATCACCATAAATGAATTGTTCGAGAAACTATCACCCATCCATGTCGCGGATCGGGTGACCCTTCTGTTTATTCTTTACGAGAAATATTGCGAACTCAACCCATCGGCCGAATCATTCGATGATTTTATATTCTGGGGAGAGATGATTCTTGGTGATTTTGACGATATCGACAAATATCTTGCCGATGCTCAGCAGGTATATACCCTTATCAGTGATTACAAAGAGGTAGAAGAACGGTACGATTATCTTTCTGAGGATCATATAAAATCGATTAGACGGTTTTGGAAAGATTTAAATCCGGTGGGTAATTATGAGCATAAGATCGCGTTTGTCAGTTTGTGGCGACTGTTATATCCACTTTATGAATCATTTCGAAGTGAATTGAGATCGCAAAGTATAGGGTATGATGGAATGATGATGCGTGAGGTAGTGGAGAATCTATCCTCTGTTGATGTACTCAAATCGTATAAACAGATTGTATTTGTAGGGTTGAATGCGTTGAGCAAAGCAGAAGAAAATCTGATGAAATATCTTCGGAAAGAAGGTCTTGCCGATTTTTATTGGGACTATGATTCTCCAATGGTCAATGATCCCGATAATCGAGCCTCTCATTTTGTTCGATCGAACAAAAGTAATTTCCCCTCATTACACCATCTGAGTGTAGAAGAAACTGAAGAAACCCAATTCGAGTTGATTGGCATTCCATCGGCGGTTGGACAAACCAAACAACTTACCAAACTCCTTGAAAATCTTCATGAAGGAGGAGATGGTAGCGCTCTGAAGACAGCGGTTGTGCTGCCTGATGAATCTCTTTTACACCCCCTTTTATATGCCATCCCGGAGTGTTACAATGTGGTAAATGTGACAATGGGTTATCCTTTGAAAGATACTCCTATTGCAGCTCTCTTGGATTTGTTGTTGACTATGCATCGTTCGGTACGGGTTGTGCGTGGAGAGTCGATGTATTATCATAAATATGTGTTGGCAATCTTAAACCACAGATACGTAAAATCGCTTTCACCCGATGCGGTGGCAGAGTGGAGTACATTTATTGTAAAAAACAACAAGGTCTTTATCTCCCCGATACTTTTCGAGTCTGATTCCTCGCTTTATTCTCTTTTCTCACCAATGACAGAGGGATTAACCCCCACTAAATATCTCAAGAATGTGATCCGCATCATTCAACAGGCACTCACAAAGGATGTGGGAGAGGACGAAAGCAACGAACCGACCTCCTCCATAGCGATTGAGAAAGAGTGTATGTATCATTACTATACGATGCTGAATCGGATGGAGGACATGGTGCAAAAGATCACCCCGGAAATGAGTTTGGACACTTGGTTTAAGATGATTCGACGTATGGTGGCTTCGCTCTCTATTCCCTATCGTGGAGAACCATTGTCGGGCCTTCAAATAATGGG
>JBKEBB010000144.1:0-7028 GCA_047972845.1 Bacteroidales bacterium | reverse complement strand
CTATTTTCTGTATTGGTGAAGTGCTTGAGGAAAGAGAAGCTGAGAAACATTTTGAAGTAGTAAAATCGCAAATAGAAGAGTCTTTGTTTGACCTTTCAGTAGAGGACTTCGGTAAGATTGTTCTTGCCTACGAACCGGTTTGGGCAATTGGTACAGGAAAAACTGCTTCTTCTGCTCAAGCACAAGAAATGCATGCGTTTATCCGTCAAACGCTTGTTGCTAAATACGGAAGTGTAGCTGCTGACAACTGTTCAATCCTTTACGGTGGAAGTTGTAATGCTTCAAATGCCAAAGAATTATTTGCTAATCCTGATGTTGACGGTGGATTGATTGGTGGAGCTTCATTGAAAGCCGATACATTCATGGCTATTATTGACGCATTCTAAACGATATAATTATATTTATGAGGTGTACAGTTTTGTACACCTCTCATTTCTTTAACTAAATTGACCGAGTATGTCCAGCCTGATGAATAAAGTTCTTTTTCTGACTCTCATTGTTCTATTCTCATTTTCTTTTTCAATCCAATCTCAAGGAATATTTGATCGGCTTGAATCAAAAAATGGTAAGGGCGTGGTTGAAATTCATCAGAGTGAATCGATAAAAAAACTTGTTGGAACTCCCATGCCTTCTATTAAAGAAGGAGAAAGTAACGTACTTACAACAGCTGGTTATCAAATTCATGTCTTTTCAGGAAATAAGCAACGAGCGTCAAAAGATGAGGCGTATAGTAAGGAGGAACGAATTAAAACTGCTTATCCTGAACATGTAACGTATGTCAAATACAATGCTCCATTTTGGAGACTCCGAGTAGGAGACTTTCGTACATATGAAGAGGCCGATGAATTGTTAAGAGATATGCGCCGTCAATTTCCCGACTTTGCCAAAGAGATGTTTATTGTCAGAGAAGAAATTCGAATTGTTTTCTGATTTTCCAAGATTATTAATCTGGTTATAAATCATCTTCAATCACTTTTATTTTTCCGATATACGCGGATTAATCTCACTTAAGATGCAAACATCACAAAATTCGTTCCCGGTAGATGATCAGTTGACAGAGAAACTGGCGTTTCACTATCGGGCAATACTAGAACTATTGGGAGAAGATCCCGATAGAGAGGGTTTATTGAAAACACCCATTCGTATGGGGCGCTCTTTTCAATATCTTACAAAAGGAAAAAGAGAGGACCCTAACGAGATTATTCAATCCGCGATGTTTCAAGAGGAGTATCGCCAGATGGTCATTGTGAAGAACATTGACTTCTTTTCGTTGTGTGAGCATCACTTGCTCCCTTTCTTTGGAAAAGCGCACGTGGCATATATTCCCAATAAACACATAACCGGCTTAAGTAAAATTGCACGTGTGGTTGAGGTTTTTGCTCGTAGATTGCAGATCCAGGAACGACTGACTACTGAGATTAAGAAATGCTTGCAAGAGACTCTCAATCCGCTTGGAGTGATGGTCGTCATTGAGGCGCAACATACCTGCATGCAAATGCGTGGAGTGGAAAAAATGAATTCCATTACCACGACCTCTGACTTTACAGGAGTTTTCAAAGATATGAAGACTCGTGAAGAGTTTATGAGTTTAATTAGAAGTACCTATTAATTCTTAAAGTGACATCTTTTACTCTCTTTCATAGACTCGTATTCGCTCACTTATAGATTTCAATTCTCAATACATTTATTCCTTTAGATATAAAGGTGTTTTGTAAACAATAAAGAAAGGATTAATCCCTCCAAGTAGAGATTAATCCTTTTTTTATTGTTGACCCAATTGGATGATAATGATTTTCAAGTGCCACTTTCCTATTATGGGTTGAGTTTCTTGATTACGCGAATACGTTTCTCTGAACTTTTATTTACTGTTGTTATTGCTCCAGTTGAAGGATTACAGATATATACAGCACTTGCTGAACTTTCAGTGCTGCTCCAATAGGTTGTTCCAGATTGGATCAGATTGGCTGATCCACCTTCGTTAATGTAGGTCTGGATGGCTGTATTAATCGTACTAAAGTGGGTAGCAATTTCACTCCACTCTTCTTTAGAGGGCAAATACCATTCGTTACCTTCAGATCTTAAGCTTTTGACATATTTCATAGTTTGATGGGTATTCCATTTAGTATCAGGGGTTCCAGAAGCAATGGCCCAGTTCTCAAAAATAGAGTAATTAACAGATCCATCAGGAGAATTCATTCCTATATCAGTGCTACTACCAGACCAAAATTCTGAACCCGAGTTTTCAACCAAAGCCACCACCTTTCCTGTGGAAAAGACTACTCCACCGGATGTAATAGTTCCAATTGGTGTTGGATCTACTTCTCCACTGCCTTCGCCTTCTTCTCCCCCTCCCACCGGATCTTCTTCACCCTCTTCCGGTGATTCGGTAAAGGTGGTTGTGATAGGGGTGCTGTTGATCGTCCACGCCTGATAGGTTGCTCCTAAAGTGATAGCACGAGAAACCTCCTCATACGTTGTGTTAAGGGTGATTTCATTGTTTGAATCCAATCGTCCCGGTGCGTTTGCTCTGATTGTCTTGCTGGAGTTGTCCATATATGTGATGGTTAGCGCCATTGGGATTGTTGTTTTGGTTGCCAATGATGGGAAGGAGAGGTTCTCTGTAGAATAATTTCCATTACTACTGTTATATGTGAGTGCAAAAGCCCGGCTCGAACCAACGGTAGGAGAGATGCTGGATGACAAAGTTCCATCCAATGACACTTGATTGTATAACTCATCAACTTCTATCTGGACGCTTTTAACCTCCGGCGTTGAAGGTATTCCGGCAATAGATAATTTTATTCTACAAACAAATCGACTCAAATCGACAGTCGCTGTGCTGCTGGTCGATACACTCAAGGTTTTACTTCCGATCAGTATATCGGGAACAGGATGGTTTTCCTTTAGTGTAATGAGAGTTTGGCGTGTGATTAATGATTCTGTTAATGCCCCATTTGTTTGAGGTAGAGTGGGATGAATAGTCACAGCGCTTGAATCACTAATTGCGATCAGCGTTAAGAGATAATCTCCTCTCATAAGACTGTGAGTGGGAAGATTTGTCAGCCCGATTGCCCCCGAATAGGCTATAGCGTTCGCATTGCTTTCGGTGGCATCTCCTTTCCAAATGAATGAAAAATGGGGGTAAGACGATTCGGTAGCGGGAGTAGTTCCGGATCGGACTGTAATGCTGTGCTGTTCATCCTCATTGGTGGGATCTCCTGGAGGTTCAATGGAATCAAACTTATTGCACGCGTTAAATAGAAAGAGGATAAAAATAGAAAATAGAATGAACGATACGGTTTTTATGCCATTCATAGCCATTAAAATTAAGAAGGTTGGACATTTAATAAGTAACGGCGTAAAGATATACCTATTTTTTTAGATACAAAACAGTTGGATGCCGATTTCGAAAGTTAAAACTCAGCTGTGAAGCGGATGTTGAATTGCCGCGAAGTGAGATAGTTTGGAATGGCGTAATTATTGTTTTGGATGTCGGAGATCCAAAGATAGGAGTTTACGTTTTTGATATCGAGTAGATTGAATACATCCACACTTACCCATAGCGATTTGAGTGAATTTCGGGCTTTGTTGTTTGTTGAATCGTCATTGCCTACGATTCGATATGAAACTCCAATGTCAACCCTTCGGTAGGGAGGAGTTCGGAACATTCCATTTTCTTTGGGTTGCTTGGGTGCGGAGAAAGGCAGCCCATCAGCCCATATGGCTTTTAAACTCACTTTTACCTTGGGAAACTTTGGTACAAAATCATTGAAGAATAGTGATAACGCGTATCGTTGTTCATTTGGCCGAGGAATCCATTTTCCATTAATCATCTCTTCCGACTTCATCAATGATACACTGAGCCATGAATCCGAGCCCGGAACAAATTGTCCAAACAACTTCATGTCTATACCGGTGGCATATCCGGATGATATGTTTTTTCCGTAATACCTGATTCGGACATTATCAACAGTGTATGGTATTAGGTCTGAGAGTATTTTATAGTATAGCTCTGTGGTGAATTTAAATGGACGATCAAAAGCGTTGAATTGATAGTCGCCTCCTAAAACGAAGTGGATTGATTGTTGCGATTTAATCTGTTTGTTAAGCTCAATGGTGGTATGTCCACTTACAGACTGAATAGTTTCTCTAAACTCTTTGTAAAAAGGTGACTGATAATAGATTCCGGCGGCTGCTCTGAAGGTGAGATTTTGATTGATGTTGGGGATAAACGAGAGAGATAGCCTCGGACTTATAATCAGTTCATTGTTAAAACTCCAATATGATCCTCTAATCCCCGCGTGTAACCTGAATAATCCCGCGTTAGAGCGGAATTTGAATAGATCCTGAATATAGGTTTGTATTCTATGCGAAGAGAGATCTGTTTGGGATGAAAGAGAATAATTCATATTCACTCCCTCTCCGAGTTGAGGGAGTGAATAGCCTGCGGAATCTCTCATTTCCCATTCTCGAATCCTATCTTTAATAAGTTCGTGCTGATAGGTTACTCCCCACTTAATGGTATGGTTGTCGAGTCGTGTAGCACCTAACAGCGAGCTATTGTAAACCGTTGCTCGAAGGTAATTGCGCGCATGTTGATGATAACTGCCTATTCCGAGATTGGGTAAGTTTTGATTTTCAGATGAACCTGAGATATCCGAAAGCCAGTATTCACCTGTAATGTCATAGGTTTCCTTTTCGTCTGTTGAATAGGCTGATACCAATAGAGAGAGATCAGTATGATCTGTAGGTTTGTGATTCAATGTAAGCGCTCCAACATATGTGCGAAACAAATCTTTCTCCTCCCCTCCGAAATAGACAGTAAACGATTTGGGATTATTTACAGGGCCAAAGGTTGTGTTTCGATTTACCGGTTTGAAAGAGTAACTGTTTTGTGAGTAATTTCCTAGAAAACTAACCTCCCATCGTGGGGTAAAGCGATAGTTCATCTGCGTTTGATAGTCAATAAACCAAGGGTCATACTCTCCCTTTGTGTCAAGCGTTCCCAATAGCATTGTGTTGGTTTTAAACCGAGCTCCATGCATTTGTGTAAATTTGTCGGAGGTAGTGCCGATATAAGCGGAAGCACCCATCAGGCTGATTGAAGCAGCCGCTTCGTTTCGAGTTGGCCTTTTATAAGTGATATCAAGTACAGAGGACATTTTGTCTCCGTATTGTGCATCAAAGCCTCCGGATGAAAAGTTCACCTTTTCAACCATATCCGGATTGATAAATGAAAGTCCCTCTTGTTGTCCCGCGCGAATAAGTAATGGCCGATATATTTCTATGCCATTTACGTATATGATATTTTCATCGTAACTTCCTCCTCTGACAGAATATTGAGAACTTAATTCGTTGTTGGTGTTTACACCCGCGAAGGTCGGGAGTATGGATTCAAAGCTACCTGAAGTGTTTGGCATCAAACGAGTGCCATTGGTATTTATTGATTGCAGAAACGAGGTTTGCGGTCTTATGGTAGAAATGGTCACTTCATTGAGTTCTCTGACAGAGGGATATAGACG
Source organism: Bacteroidales bacterium (assembly GCA_047972845.1). Lineage (GTDB taxonomy): Bacteria > Bacteroidota > Bacteroidia > Bacteroidales > JBKEBB01 > JBKEBB01. Next base: position 1,506 of record JBKEBB010000144.1, on the reverse strand, counting down.
AATGGAGAGCGTTATATCGCCAATAATTGATTGAACTATACGTCGCTGGGGCTTGTATCCCAAACAAGAGATATCAAGTTCTATTGAATCCGACGATTCTTGCAGTGAGAGCACAAATCTTCCGTCGAACCCTGTAATGGCTCCGTTTATTGTGTTTGATATCCTTACAGTTGCCAGTTCGATCGGGTTGTTATCCCTGTCGATGACAATTCCTCTTATTTTGTGGCCTTTTTGCGCTATAAGAATCTGAGGAATCAGAATAAATAAGAAGATCAATCTTGATATGTTCAAAGCGGGGAAAATTATGTTTTGATTGCACCGAGGCATATAAACCAATAAGCCTTAATACATCTAACGTTTTTTTTACCGATTGAGTATATCAATCTCTAAAAATAGATGAGATTCTTTTATTCATCGTCAAACTCATTGAATCTGCTATTTGCTTGTTGGAGGATCGTAATCAGTTTTGGAAGAAAATCTTGTAGTGAAACTTGTCCTGATCCTCCCACAACTCCTTTCCACACTCTTTTTTTATCTTTCTTCTCCGATACATCATAACCGAACGTAACCGAAAAACCTCCATTACAGAAATACGAGAAATAAGTAGGGATCGAAGGTGTATTCATTTTCTCTTTTTCGAAGGTTAGAATCGCATTGATAAGATCGGGAAGTTCGGTATCATCCACAAAGAAGATGTTACTCTTCATGAAGTCACTCGGAAGTCGAACAATGATCTTAGTTATATCAATAATTACTTTAGCGAATCCCAATTGATTGAGCGGACTAAACATAAGTGCCCGCGCATGCTCTCCGCTTATTTCATCCTTTGTTTCTACAAGAGTCAGATGATAACCTCCCATAGTACTTCCCGATAGCATCTCCAGAGTACCGATATCAATTGTGCGATATCGTCTCATGTGTCCTGCCGATTCGGTGAAACTTAAATATTTAGACTTTTCAGCAATTGGAGTCGATTTTTTCTGTGAATATAGGTCCGAAGGGGATATCAGCAATACTAGCAGGGTAAATAAAATTGTTTTCATGTCGGTTGATATTGATGATGGATATTTTTGGTACTTTGATTCGTGTGATCTAAATCATCTTATTTGAACTTCTCTGTCCGCAAATCAAACTAATATGTTCTAAGTTGAATATTAGTGTATATGATGCTGATTATTCCGATAAAAGAATTTAATTCTGTGATACTTGCATGGCAATCTTTTTCGCTCTCATTTCCACTTCGCGACAAACTTCTTCCAAATCGGCTGTGAGCAGTATTCTATTGTCAACCACGATATTTCCATCCACAATAACTGTGTCCACATCTTCGCTTCTTGCTGAATAAACTAAGTGGGTAATCAGATCAAACTGTGGATACAGGTGTGGCCTATTTAGATCTATCAGAATCACATCCGCCAATGCTCCCTCTTTCAATATGCCGAGTTTGTTTTCCAATCCCAACGTTTTTGCCCCATTTACTGTTGCTAATTGCAGTGTTTGATAAGC
>JBKEBB010000197.1:0-6184 GCA_047972845.1 Bacteroidales bacterium | reverse complement strand
ACACAAAGAGCCTATCCTGACTTTCTCGAAGTTCAAGAGCGATCATTCCAAGATTTATTACAATTGGATACACCTTCGGAATCTCGTAAGAACGAGGGTTTGTACAGTGTGTTCGCAGAGAACTTTCCCATCGCAGATACCCGCAATAATTTTGTACTCGAATTTTTAGATTACTACGTAGATCCTCCACGATATACAATCGATGAGTGTCTCGAAAGAGGGCTTACCTATAGTGTTCCCCTCAAAGCTAAAATGAAATTGTACTGTACCGATCCCGAACATGAGGATTTTGATACAGTCATTCAAGACGTTTATCTCGGCCCAATTCCTTACATGACCGCTAAAGGTACCTTTGTGATCAATGGTGCGGAGCGTGTTGTCGTGTCTCAATTACACCGATCTCCTGGTGTGTTCTTTGGCCAAAGTCTTCATGCGAACGGTACTAAGTTGTATTCCGCTCGCATTATCCCGTTTAAGGGATCATGGATCGAATTTGCTACAGACATCAATAATGTTATGTATGCATACATCGACCGTAAAAAGAAATTACCGGTTACAACGTTATTGCGCGCTATTGGATTCGAGAGTGATAAAGACATTCTTGAAATATTTAACCTTGCCGAAGAGATTAAGATCACTAAAACAAATTTGCGTAAGATATTAGGCCGCAAATTGGCTGCTCGTGTTTTGAAGACCTGGGTGGAGGATTTTGTTGACGAAGATACTGGTGAGGTTGTATCTATTGAACGTAATGAGGTTATTTTAGACCGTGAGACAACATTAGACGAGTCTCATCTGGACGCTATTCAAGAAGCGGGTGTTCAGACGGTTCTTTTGCATAAAGATGATCAGAATCTTTCTGATTATGAAATTATATATAATACCCTCCAAAAAGACCCCAGTAACTCTGAAAAGGAGGCTGTGGTATATATCTATCGCCAATTGCGTAACGCGGAGCCTGCTGATGATGCCAGTGCACGTGAGATTATTCATAACCTGTTCTTCTCCGAAAAACGTTATGACTTGGGTGAGGTAGGACGTTACCGTATCAATAAGAAGTTGAATCTTCTTACAGATATCGACGTACGCGTTCTAACCAAAGAGGATATTATCGAAATTATTAAGTATCTCATCCAACTGATTAACTCAAAGGCGGATGTGGATGATATCGACCACTTGAGCAACAGACGTGTGCGTACGGTGGGAGAACAACTATATAACCAGTTTGGTGTAGGACTTGCTCGTATGGCGCGTACTATCCGTGAAAGGATGAATGTTCGTGACAACGAGGTATTTACCCCGATCGATCTGATCAACGCGAAGACAATCTCTTCAGTTATCAACTCGTTCTTCGGTACGAATGCATTGTCTCAGTTCATGGATCAAACAAATCCTTTGGCCGAGATGACTCATAAGCGACGTATGTCTGCTCTTGGTCCTGGTGGCCTTTCTCGTGAACGTGCCGGCTTTGAGGTGCGCGACGTTCACTACACGCACTATGGTCGTTTGTGTCCGATCGAAACTCCTGAAGGTCCGAATATCGGTTTGATATCTTCATTGTGTGTCTATGCCAAGATCAATGTATTGGGATTTATCGAAACTCCTTACCGTAAAGTAACAGACGGAAAAGTTGATCTTTCTGAAAATGGAATTGTTTATCTGACTGCCGAAGAAGAGGATGGTCAAATCATCGCTCAAGGAAATGCGCCTCTTAACGAGGATGGATCATTCATCCGGACAAGAGTAAAAGCTCGTCAGGGTAGTGACTTCCCAGTGGTGGCTCCAACCGACGTAATGTTGATGGACGTTTCACCTACTCAGATTGCTTCGATTGCAGCGTCGTTGATTCCGTTCCTTGAACATGATGATGCGAACCGTGCGTTGATGGGATCAAACATGATGCGCCAAGCTGTGCCTCTTTTGCGTCCTGAATCACCGGTTGTTGGAACAGGTCTGGAAGGTCAGATCATTCGTGACTCCCGCACACAAATTACTGCAGAAGGCCCCGGCGTGATAGATTTCGTTGATGCCACTGTTATTCGTATCAAATATGATAGAAGTGAGGAGGCTGAATTTGTAAGCTTCGAAACATCTGTTAAAGAATACAAGATTCCAAAATTCCGCAAAACCAATCAAAGCACCACCCTCGACTTGCGTCCTATTTGTCGTAAAGGAGATCGAGTGGTAGAAGGTCAGATTCTGACAGAAGGATACTCCACCGAAAAGGGAGAGTTGGCAATCGGTCGAAACCTGAAAGTGGCCTTCATGCCTTGGAAAGGATATAACTTCGAGGATGCGATCGTTATCAACGAGCGTGTTGTTCGTGAAGATATCTTTACTTCGGTACATGTGGATGAATACTCATTGGAAGTTCGTGAAACCAAACGAGGAATGGAAGAATTGACTTCTGATATTCCAAACGTTAGCGAAGAGGCTACCAAAGATTTGGATGAAAGAGGAATTGTTCGTGTAGGAGCTCATATCCGCCCTGGAGACATTTTGATTGGTAAGATCACTCCCAAGGGAGAATCGGATCCATCGCCGGAGGAGAAACTTCTTAGAGCTATATTCGGTGATAAAGCCGGAGACGTAAAGGATGCCTCATTGAAAGCGACTCCTTCGTTGTCAGGTGTTGTTATTGGATCATGCCTCTTCTCTAAAGCCGTTAAGAGAAAGAAAACCAAGGTTACCGACAAAGCCGTTCTTGTAAAACTCGATGAAGAGTATGAGTCGAAGATGGATGCGCTTAAGGTTCAACTGGTAGAAAAACTGATGACTCTTACAAATGGTAAAACATCACAAGGGGTGAAAGATTATCTCGGTGTTGAAGTGGTGCCAAAAGGAGCCAGATTTACTCATAAAGTTCTTTTAGAGCTTGATTTTGCTGCAGTACATGTTTCTTCATGGACAACAGACACTCATAAGAACGAGATGATCTCAGCGGTTATTGTGAATTATCTCAAGAAGTATCGTGAACTGGATGCCGAGTTGAAGCGTAGAAAGTTTGATGTCTCTATCGGAGATGAACTTCCCACAGGAATTGTACAATTGGCGAAAGTATATATTGCGAAGAAGCGTAAGATTTGTGTGGGGGATAAGATGGCGGGACGTCACGGAAACAAAGGTATTGTTTCTAAGATTGTTCGTCAGGAAGACATGCCGTTCCTATCTGATGGAACACCTGTCGATATCGTTCTTAATCCATTGGGTGTGCCTTCTCGTATGAACTTGGGTCAGATCTTCGAAACTGTTTTAGGATGGGCCGGAGTTAAGTTAGGATGTAAGTTCGCTACTCCTATCTTTGACGGAGCGACATTGGAAGAGTTGGATGAATGGACAGATCGTGCCGATGTGCCTCGTTACGGAAAAACCTATCTGTATGATGGTGGAACCGGAGAGATGTTTGACCAGCCCGCTACAGTCGGTATTATCTATATGCTGAAATTGGGCCACATGGTTGAAGATAAGATGCATGCTCGTTCGATAGGACCATATTCGTTGATTACTCAACAGCCACTTGGAGGTAAAGCTCAGTTTGGTGGACAACGTTTTGGAGAGATGGAGGTTTGGGCACTCGAAGCATTCGGTGCAGCTCATATCCTGCAAGAGATCCTAACCGTAAAATCAGACGACGTTGTTGGCAGATCTCGTACATACGAAGCTATTGTAAAAGGAGATCAAATGCCGGGTGCCGGTATTCCTGAGTCGCTGAACGTGTTGTTGCACGAATTGCGAGGATTGGGACTAAGCATAAATCTGGAATAATAAAATAGAGGGATACCTACCGTAGTACGTGGGTATTCCTTATTTTGCTTCTCGATTTATATTAATGAAAGTCGATTCTCCTTTCATTCTATTTTAACAACTTTCTCTATAACACTCTATTTCTATCAAGATATGGCCTTTAGAAAAGATAACAAAACAAAGATAAACTTCTCGAAGATTACCATCGGATTAGCCTCTCCTGAAGAGATCCTCGAAAGTTCAAGCGGTGAAGTTCTTAAGCCGGAAACAATCAATTATCGTACATACAAACCAGAGCGTGACGGTCTTTTCTGTGAGCGGATCTTTGGTCCCGTGAAAGATTATGAATGTCATTGTGGTAAATACAAGCGTATCCGTTATAAGGGGATTGTTTGTGACCGTTGCGGTGTTGAAGTGACCGAGAAGAAAGTTCGTCGTGAGCGTATGGGGCACATTCAATTGGTGGTTCCCGTTGCTCATATTTGGTATTTCCGTTCATTACCTAATAAAATGGGTTACTTATTGGGTATGCCCACTAAGAAGATGGACGCGATTATCTACTACGAGCGTTATGTGGTAGTTCAGCCGGGTATTAAAGAGGCCGATGGTATTACTACCTATGACCTTCTTACCGAGGACGAATATCTCAACATTCTTGAAACACTTCCTAAAGATAATCAGTATCTTGACGATACTGATCCGAACAAATTCATCGCCATGATGGGTGCGGAGGCTATTCATGCCCTTTTAGGTCGTTTGGATCTTGATACTCTTTCATACGATTTGCGTCACCGTGCAAGCACAGATACCTCACAACAACGTAAAACAGAAGCGTTGAAGCGTCTTCAGGTTGTTGAGTCGTTCCGTGCCTCTAAGAATGTGAATAAGCCGGAATGGATGATTATGAGTGTAGTTCCTGTAATCCCACCCGAACTTCGTCCGTTGGTTCCACTCGATGGTGGTCGTTTTGCTACCTCTGACTTGAACGACTTGTATCGTCGTGTGATTATCCGCAACAATCGTCTGAAGCGTTTGATGGAAATCAAAGCACCTGAAGTGATTTTGCGTAATGAGAAACGTATGTTGCAGGAGGCCGTTGACTCGTTGATCGATAACTCACGTAAATCAAGCGCGGTTAAGACAGACGCCAACCGTCCTCTCAAATCTCTTTCAGACAGTTTGAAAGGTAAGCAAGGACGTTTCCGTCAGAACTTGTTGGGTAAACGTGTCGACTATTCCGCTCGTTCGGTAATTGTCGTTGGACCCGAATTAAAGATGCACGAGTGTGGTCTGCCAAAAGACATGGCCGCCGAATTATATAAACCTTTTGTCATCCGTAAGTTGATTGAGCGTGGTATCGTAAAAACCGTGAAATCAGCGAAAAAGATTGTTGATCGTAAGGACCCCGTTGTATGGGATATCCTCGAGCACGTGATGAAGGGTCATCCGGTTATGCTTAACCGTGCCCCGACTCTTCACCGTTTGGGTATTCAGGCTTTCCAACCCAAGCTGATTGAAGGAAAAGCTATTCAACTCCATCCACTTTCATGTACGGCCTTTAATGCCGACTTCGACGGTGACCAGATGGCGGTTCACCTTCCATTGGGTAACGAAGCAATCCTCGAGGCTCAGCTGTTGATGCTCGCGTCTCACAATATTCTGAATCCCGCGAATGGTGCTCCTATCACCGTTCCTTCTCAGGACATGGTATTGGGACTTTACTACATCACCAAACTCCGTCCCGGAGCCAAGGGTGAAGGATTGAAGTTCTACGGACCAGAGGAGGCTATCATTGCTTACAATGAGGGTAAAGTATCTATTCACGCCCCTATCAAAGTGATTTTGGAAGATCTTGATGGTAAAGGTGGTTTCGAGAAGAAATTGATCGAAACATCGGTAGGTCGTATCATGGTGAACGAATTTGTTCCTCGTGAGGTGGGCTATTTGAACGAACTTCTCTCTAAAAAATCTTTGCGCGATATTATCAGCAATATTATTAAGATATGTGGTGTGCCTCGTACTTCTCAATTCCTTGATGATATCAAAGATTTGGGTTATAAGATGGCATTCAAAGGAGGACTCTCATTCAACTTGCAGGATGTAATTATTCCTGAGGAGAAAGAGAAACTTGTTCAACAAGGATATGAAGAGGTTGAACAGATCCTTCAAACCTATAATATGGGATTCATCACCTATAAAGAGCGTTACAATCAGATCATCGATACATGGACGCACGTCAACTCTCGTTTGTCTGATATTTTGATCAAGCAGCTTACAAACGACAATCAAGGCTTCAACTCTGTATTTATGATGCTCGATTCTGGTGCTCGTGGATCAAAAGAGCAGATCCGTCAGTTGTCAGGTATGCGTGGTTTGATGGCAAAACCTCAAAAATCAGGTGCCGAAGGTGGTCAGATTATCGAAAACCCGATTTTGGCGA
>JBKEBB010000027.1:0-1973 GCA_047972845.1 Bacteroidales bacterium | reverse complement strand
ATTTTTCATTTTCGGCTCCGGTTTTGTCTATATTAAGAGTTCTTACAACCTATGCTGTCCGTCTAATCTGCATTCTAATTATAATGTTCCCTAAAAAGGTATATTTCTATTAATAAAAAGGTCTGCTCGTATTTATTAAAACGTCTGTACGTATTCGTCAAAAGGAATATACCTTTTGAATCTTCCATCTATTCTGATTCATGAAGGATATTTGGAATGGATATTTTTCGGAGAATAAGCAGCGGTTAACGATTTGTCAACTATATTTGTACTCAAATGGAATCTGGGTGATATTTCTTAATAATGAAATCCATTCTCAGTACCGCTATTGAAAAAGATGACAGAAAGAGAGAAAATGCTTTTGGGGCAATTGTATAATCCAGGTGATCCTGATTTAATGGCACGTTGGCACAAGGCAAAGGAGCTGATACGAGCATATAATTCGACGCCAACTACGGATTTTGATCAACTGAGTACCATTCTTACCGAGCTTTTAGGTGGGAGAGGAGAGAACTGTTTGATCGCGGCCCCTTTCACTGTCGATTATGGAGAAAATATCTTTATAGGAAATAATGTTGAGATAAACTTTAACTGCGTGATTCTTGATTGTGCCAGGATTACAATCGGAGATAATGTGTTGATAGCACCTAATGTTCAGATTTATGCGGCAACCCACCCTGTTGTGTCCTCTGATAGGCTTCCGGATCCTAAGGATGGAGGCTTCGCATTCTGTAAAAGTTTCTCGGCACCGGTAACCATTGGAAACAATGTATGGATTGGTGGGGGATCAATTCTTTTGCCTGGTGTGACTGTAGGGGATAATACCACCATTGGTGCAGGAAGTGTAGTCACCCGATCTATCCCAAATAATGTATTGGCAGTGGGAAATCCTTGTCGCGTCATTCGTCCGCTGGAATAGGCGGATACAACTAAAACCTCTTTTATTAGTGATAGAAAGTGTCTGAATCTGTTTATGATATAACCATGTAATTTGTACACCAATGAATATCCTTATTTTGAATGGCCCAAATCTCAATCTGTTGGGCAAACGTGAGCCCGGTATTTATGGAAATCAGTCGTTCGAACTCTTTTTTGATGAACTAAAGAGCCAATATCCCGCTCTTTCGCTTCACTACTTTCAGTCGAATGTAGAGGGAGAACTAATCAATAAAATTCATGAGGTTGGTTTTTCCTTCGACGGGATTATTTTTAACGCGGGTGGCTACACTCACACGTCGGTCGCGTTGCGCGATGCCATAAGTGCTGTGCCCTCGCCTGTAATTGAAGTTCATATTTCGAATGTTCACGCCAGAGAGTCATTTCGTCATTTATCGATGATTGCTCCAGTATGTAGGGGATCTATTGTCGGACTGGGACTTTATGGGTATAAATTGGCTATTGAAGCGATAATTGAAGGGAAATAATTCAATTGGAATAACAAATGACTATCGATCAATACATAGAGAATCATATTGATGCCGAGCCCGAACTGTTGAGCAAACTCGACAGAGAGGCACACGTTAAGCTGCTTCGTCCCCGAATGAATTCGGGACACCTGCAGGGGCGAACTCTTAAAATGCTGACACGAATGATACGCCCCGCACGAATTTTGGAGATTGGAACGTTTGCCGGATATTCGGCACTTTGCTTTGCTGAGGGGATTGGCGATGAAGGCATTGTACATACCATCGATATAGATGACGAACTCGAAACATTTGCCCGTAAATACTTCGAATTATCTCCTTATGGAAAGCGTATTCATTACCATATTGGAGATGCGTTGGAGATTATCCCCACCATCGACGAAACCTTCGACTTGGTGTTTATTGATGCGGATAAACGGAGCTACATCGATTACTATGAGATGGTACTGCCCCGAGTGAAACAGGGAGGGGTGATCATAGCTGATAATACACTGTGGGATGGAAAGGTTGTGGAGCCACTTATTCCAAATTATCATCAAACCGAAGGGA
>JBKEBB010000360.1:0-29132 GCA_047972845.1 Bacteroidales bacterium | reverse complement strand
GGTTAAGAATCTCCAGTGCGGAGATTCTTAACCACTAAACCCTAAACTAGGGTGTATTACTTAAGCTCTACTTCAGCTCCAGCTTCTTCAAGTTGCTTTTTCAGTGCTTCAGCTTCGTCCTTAGCGATACCTTCTTTCAGGTTGCTAGGAGCAGCATCTACTAGATCTTTAGCCTCTTTCAGACCAAGACCAGCCAACTCTTTCACCAACTTAACGATAGCAAGTTTGTTTGCACCAGCAGCTTTCAATACTACGTCGAATGAAGTTTTTTCAGCAACTGCTTCAGCAGCAGCAGCGGCAGGAGCAGCAACTGCTACAGCAGCAGCAGCTGGTTCGATACCATACTCATTCTTCAAAATTTCAGCTAATTCGTTTACCTCTTTAACTGTCAAGTTCACCAATTGTTCAGCAAAAGCTTTCAAATCTGCCATGATAATATAATTTTAAATTGTTTATTTCTAAAGATTATTTTTCTGATAATGTTTTCAATATACCGTGGATAGTAGTACCACCTGATTGCAAGGCCGAAATAACATTTTTCGCCGGCGATTGCAACAAACCAATAACATCCCCGATAAGTTCGTTTTTGCTCTTCAATGCTACCAAAGCATCTAACTGCTCTGCTCCAACAAAGAAGCTTTCTTCAACATACGCACCTTTCAGCGAAGGTTTTGCACTTTTTCTTGCATACTCTTTCAAGAGTTTTGCAGGCACATTTCCTTGCTCTGAAAACATCACAGCAGTATTCCTCTTAATAATCGGATAAAGTGGTGAGTAGTCAGCTTCAAGCGAATCAAGCGCTTTAATTAGCAACGTATTTTTAACGACAAGGAGTTTTATTCCTTCTTTATAACAAGCCTTACGTAAATTGCCTGTTTGCTCCGCATTCAAAGCTTCTGCATCAGTCAGGTAAAAATGAGGATAGCTTTTTACAGTTTCGGCTATTTGTGCGATTATAACACCTTTTTGTTCCTTCTTCATAAATATACCTCCTTATTTATACCTCTTCAACTGATTTCGGATCAACCTTCACTCCCGGACTCATAGTACTTGAAATAAAAATACTCTTTACATAAGTACCTTTAGCGGTAGTAGGTTTCATCTTGATCAATGTAGAAATAAACTCTTTTGCATTCTCTCTGATTTTCTCTGCATCGAAGGAAACTTTACCGATGGAAGTATGAACAATACCGGTTTTGTCAACTTTGAAGTCGATTTTACCTTGTTTTACCTCTTTTACGGCTTTTCCGATTTCTTGTGTTACAGTTCCACTCTTAGGGTTTGGCATCAAACCACGAGGACCCAAAACGCGTCCCAATGCTCCAATCTTACCCATGATAGAAGGTTGTGTAATAATCACATCGATGTCAGTCCATCCTCCCTTTATTTTATCGATATACTCGTCAAGACCAATAAAATCGGCTCCTGCTTCACGAGCTTCGGCTTCCAATTCAGGGTTACACAATGCCAACACACGAACTTGCTTTCCTGTTCCGTGAGGAAGAGAGACAACGCCTCTGATCATCTGGTTAGCTTTACGAGGATCTACGCCCAATCTAACGTCGATATCAACCGATGCATCAAACTTTGCAAGAGTAACCTCTTTTACTAAGGCCGAAGCCTCCTTCAAAGAGTACGCTTTACCTGAATCATATTTCGATAAAGCTATCTTTTGATTTTTTGTCAACTTTGCCATATACACCGATCTTTATTAGTTAGACTTAACAGTGATTCCCATGCTTCTAGCCGTACCTGCAACCATTTTCATAGCTGACTCTACTGTAAAACAGTTAAGGTCAACCATTTTATCTTCAGCGATAGCTTTGATTTGGTCTTCAGTGACAGATGCAATTTTCTTACGGTTAGGCTCAGCCGAACCACTCTTCTGCTTAGTTATCTCTAATAGCTGGATCGCAACAGGAGGCGTTTTAACAACGAAGTCAAACGACTTATCAGTGTAGTAGGTGATAACCACCGGCAACACCTTACCTGCCTTGTCTTGTGTTCTGGCATTAAATTGCTTGCAAAACTCCATAATGTTTACACCCTTCGAACCTAAGGCAGGTCCTACAGGAGGAGACGGGTTAGCAGCACCACCCTTAATCTGCAATTTGATTTGTCCTGCAATTTCTTTTGCCATTTCTGTAATAATTTAAACGTGAAAAATGAAGAATCTTCCGGAGCGTAACAACATCCGATTACTCTTTCTCAACTTGCATAAACCCTAATTCGAGCGGGGTTTTTCGCCCAAAAATCTTAACTGTAACTTTGAGTTTGCGCTTCTCATTGTTCACCTCTTCAACCACACCGTTGAACCCTTTGAAAGGTCCATCGTTCACCTTCACATTCTCGCCTACAAGATAACTAACAGCTATCTCTTCAACAGCCTCCTGTTTTTGGTCTACAATACCCAAAATACGATTAACCTCAGCAAGACGTAGGGGAACCGGTTTGTCATTTCCACCCAGGAAACCAATTACATTGGGGGTGTTACGAAGTTGGTGGGCAATTTCTCCAATAAGAAGAGCCTCTATCAACACATATCCGGGATATAGGTTCTTTTCAACAACAACCTTTTTACCGTTTCGTAGTTGATAGACACGCTCAGTAGGGATCAAAACCTGAGAAACAAAATCTTTCATGGAAGAATTCTTGATTTCAGAATCAATATATTCCTTCACTTTTGTTTCTTTTCCACTGATAGCACGTAGCACGTACCATTGTTTAGAATTCTCAGACATTCAAGACCTCCTAAGATTAAAATATCTTCTCGTAGAAGAAACGCATTACATTCTCAAAGCCAAAATCCATCACGAAAACGACCATTGCGATGACAAGGGAAGCGAACATCACGACTACGGCACTGTTACTCAATTCGGATCTTGTTGGCCAAGACACTTTGTATATCAGTTCGTTATACGACTCTTTTAAACCTTCGATTAGCTTTTTCATTATAAAAGTACCTTAGCACGGGTCGAGAGACTCGAACTCCCGACACTCGGTTTTGGAGACCGATGCTCTACCAACTGAGCTAGACCCGTATGTATCGGCTCTCGGTTAGGAGAGCCGATGGATTAAACGTATGATGATTAGTCAACAAGTTTTGTAATCTGACCTGAACCTACTGTACGTCCACCTTCGCGGATAGCGAAACGCAAACCTTCATCGCAAGCTACTGGGTAGATAAGCTTCACATTGATCTCCAAGTTATCACCAGGCATTACCATTTCAGTTCCTTCAGGAAGAGTGATCTCACCTGTTACGTCCAATGTACGTAGGTAGAATTGAGGACGGTATTTGTTATGGAATGGAGTGTGACGACCACCTTCTTCTTTCTTCAAGATATAAACTGAAGCTTTGAATTCAGTGTGAGGTTTAATTTTTCCAGGGTGGCAAATAACCATACCACGCTTGATTTCGTTTTTATCGATACCGCGGAGCAACAAACCAACGTTGTCACCAGCTTGACCTTCGTCCAAAATCTTACGGAACATCTCAACACCTGTAACAACTGATTTTTTAGCTTCAGCTCCAAGACCGATGATTTGAACCTCTTCACTTGTTCTGATGATACCAGTTTCGATACGACCTGTAGCAACAGTACCACGACCAGTGATTGAGAATACGTCTTCAATAGGCATCAAGAAAGGCTTGTCAACCGCACGGGGAGGAAGTTCGATCCATGTGTCAACTGCGTTCATCAGTTCCATGATTTTTTCTTCCCACTCAGGTACTCCATTCAATCCACCTAAAGCAGATCCTTGGATAACAGGAGTATTGTCGCCATCGAAATCATAGAATGAAAGAAGCTCGCGCATTTCCATTTCTACCAATTCCAACATTTCTGGGTCATCAACACTGTCGCATTTGTTCATAAACACAACTAGACGAGGAACGTTTACCTGACGAGCCAAAAGGATGTGCTCACGAGTTTGAGGCATAGGACCATCAGTAGCAGCAACCACAATGATAGCACCGTCCATCTGAGCAGCACCAGTTACCATGTTCTTAACGTAGTCGGCGTGTCCCGGACAGTCTACGTGTGCATAGTGACGAGATTCGGTTTGATATTCAACGTGTGCAGTATTGATAGTAATACCACGTTCTTTCTCTTCAGGAGCAGCGTCAATTTGATCAAATGACTTCACTTCAGAAAGACCTTTTTTCGCCAATACAGTTGTGATAGCAGCAGTCAACGTGGTTTTACCATGGTCCACGTGACCAATTGTACCGATGTTTACGTGAGGTTTCGACCTCTCGAATTTTTCTTTTGCCATGATTAATAATATTTTGAGTATAAATAATGTCTTTTTTATTACTAGAGCCAATGACGGGAGTTGAACCCGTGACCTCTTCCTTACCAAGGAAACGCTCTACCACTGAGCTACATCGGCAAAAAATAGAGCGGGAAACGGGACTCAAACCCGCGACCCTCAGCTTGGAAGGCTAATGCTCTATCGACTGAGCTATTCCCGCAATTTGAAATGAAAATCGAACCGGTAAACCATGCTCATTCTTCGCATTTCAAGTGGGCAGTGATGGATTCGAACCACCGAAGGTATCAACCAGCAGATTTACAGTCTGCCCCATTTGGCCACTCTGGTAACTGCCCTATTTTATGCTTTATATATTGATCAATCGCTTCTCTGTATCGAGCAACCGCTTGATCCCGCGTTTTAATTCCTTTTTGAGCCTCTTGTCGGATTCGAACCAACGACCCCGAGATTACAAATCACGTGCTCTGGCCAACTGAGCTAAAGAGGCAAAAAAACACCCACTTTTAAAGGTTGTAACCCGTAGAAGTGGGTGCAAATGTAGGCATTATTTTCGTACTACAAAAAAAACGGATGACATTTTTTTATTTCTTTACTTTCTCCTTATAACGAAGGAGCTGTTTTTGAAGTGCCTCCGAAGCCTCGTCCAATGCGGCTTCAAATGAATCATTCACTTTATTGGCAAAAAGATCGTTTCCCGATATAACCAATTTTATTCCCACCTCCTTATTTTTGTTCGTCTCCGGCTTTACCACTTTAAGCGTTATCTCTGCCGCCAGAATTTCATCGCAAAAAAGGGTCAACTTATTCATCTTCTTCTCGATTAACTCTTTCAATTGATGCGATGCATCAAAGTGGATAGATTGAATTCTGATTTCCATAGTCGTTTCGTTTTAAGCCCGTGGATGAGCTTGGTTATACACTTTTTTCAGCTCCTCGAAAGTAACATGAGTATATACTTGGGTGGCCGCTAGCGAACTGTGCCCTAATATCTCCTTGATGGCAACCAACTGGGCTCTATTGTTGAGCATCGCTGTTGCAAACGAGTGACGCAGTACGTGGGGACTCCGTTTTTTAATCGTTGTTACCTCCGAAAGCTTTCTTCTAACTATTCGATAGAGATGTTGATTACGCAAACATACTCCTTTTTCCGAAATAAACAAACAGCCGGATTGGGCTCCTTGTCTCTTTCTTATATCTAGATAACAAACTAACGTATCATTGAGTTCTTTCCCAAAGGGAACAATTCTCACTTTATTTACTTTTCCCAGCACGAGCACCAATCCATTGTCCAAATCGACATCAGACACCTTCAATCCTTCCACCTCCGAACGTCGAAGTCCGGTGTGGTAAATCAGCATCACCAACGTGTGATCTCTATAGGCAATAAAATCAGTGGGATCAACTTCCACATCGAGAAGGCTATTCAATTCACTCTCCTTCAAAAAAACCGGAAGTCGGCTGGCCGCCTTGGGAGAATTGACCAAGGCCATCGGATTTTTCTCAACCACCCCGCACCGAATCATGTAGCGGTAGAACGTTCGAAGCACACTCAACTTCCATTTGATGGTAGCGGCAATATTTCCTTTATCAAATAGATGGACGATCCATTTCCGCACCTCCGAAGAGGTCGCTTGCGCAGGATCATCCATTCGATGCACTTCTGACAGGTAGTCACAAAACTGAACTAAGCCATTTCTATAGCTACCTACCATAACGAGTGAGCATCCTCTCTCGTATTGCAAATAGTCTAAAAATGACTTAACTCTTTCCATTAGCCCACCAATTATTTAGCGGCTAATTTATATAGAAGCAGGTAACAAACCTAATTTATTCAGCAAAAATTAATCTTCAGCACGGTGAAGTTGCTCCACATAAACTGCATGCAAGCGTTGTTTTCTTTTTACAATCGATGGCTTACTGAATGCCTGACGATTGCGCAATTCCTTTACAACACCTGTTTTCTCAAATTTTCTTTTGAATTTCTTCAAACATTTTTCGATGTTTTCGCCTTCTTTTACGGGTACAATAATCATGATAAATAGTTTTGACTGTTTTGATTTTCGTGGCGCAAAAATAGGCATACTTTTTCATTCAACAAAACTTTTACTCTTCTTTTTCAGAAAACTAAATTTCTCTATCACCTCAAATAGGATCATTAATCCACGGCTAATCAGGTAATACAATCATAGAAAAGATCCATTTCTCCCCCTTTGATGTTGTTTGTCAATTGAAAAGAAGCATATGTTACTTTCAAAATACCGTTTCCATAATTAGTTTCTTATCATTGCTCTCATTTGGAATATCTATTCTATCTTTGTACATATCTACCATGTATTTACCCGCTTTGAATCAGAATGTCACGCCATGTATTAGGTCATTCTAACCAAACAAGTCTCATCATTGATTCATTGACGCTTTTAACCTACCATAGAAATTCAATTCACTCATGAAAATCATCCTCTTCACACTTCTTCTCAGCCTATTCTTTTTCGCCTGTCAATCGGCGGACGATCCGATCGTCGTATTCGATCTTCGTTACACGCTCTCAGCTGACTTAAACGACTCCGCACAAGTTTTATCCGTTTGGGATGATATCCACACACTTTCCACTTTACAGGGTGTCGTCAACCGAGAAAACCCACGCCTTTACTACTTCTACGTGATGGAAGGTAAAAACGACATCGACACCTATTGGTGGAGTAAATATCGTCAAGAAGGTGAATGGCTTCACAATAGAGACACCATACAGATCGAATCGATTGAGGAGTTGATCTATCGCTTCCGTGATGATATTCAAGGAGCGGTGATCTACGATCCGCAAGTGGCCTCCACCAGCAATGTGGCTTCGGCAGTGGCCGGAATCGAAAATTGGATTGCCATTCGGTATGATCTTTCGCCCGGCAGTCTGTACGATCGACTGGTTGTAAATGGGGCGAAACTTCCCGTTAAACTATCATTTGTCACCGCCAGCGGAAAATCGGTATTTGTCGGCGATACCATTTGGCAAACCGATCGTCCCTCCACTAAATCGACAAAAAACGATCCGTACATCTGGTTTATCGAGAAATACATACGAACAGGCAGGGCAAATCCCCTATATGGAGCGTACTACATCGATCAGTTTTGGCAAAAAAGGCCCAAAGCATCCGTACCCAATCACCACACTTTGACCAATCACGACTTCTTTGTAAGCCGTAAAGCCTTTTTCTTCGATCTCTCTCCTTGGGGAGACGAAGCACCCGTTGATGACCCCGATCAACCGATCGGAACCGATCTTGCCACACTCAAAGAGATGCTTCACGAATCCTACAAACAACACGGTGGAAGCGAAATCGCATACATTGGAGGTTTCCCGGCATGGGCATTCAAATACACCGACTTCGCGGGAACCAAACACGAAGCGGTTCCTACCGAATGGGAATTTTCCCGAATCATAAGCGCCTACAATGCCTTCAAAGATGCCGATGCCATTGGTTACGGAGCAATGGCTAACGCCTCATTTTGGCAACATTTTCCTCTTCACGAATCCTATCCTCAATCGTGGGTTAGCCACGATACTCTCAAAGCCAAGGGATATCTCACCTCCGAGGGGAAACTTAATTTAGGAAACAAACAACTTATTCTCTTTTATGTGGGCGACTACGACGCGTCGTCCTGGATATCGCAACGCACTCCTACCCTTTGGGACGATCCTAATCGGGGAAAACTCCCTTTGATGTGGAGCATCAGCCCTGTTTTGCAAGAGCGCACTCCCCATGTCATGCACAATTTCCGAGCCACAGCCACCCCCAACGACTATTTCGTGGCCGCCGACAACGGTGCCGGATATCTTATGCCCGGCATGCTGCAAGAGCCTCGGGAAATATCCGGACTCCCCTCCGGCCTGAATGCTTGGAGCAATCACTGTAAGCCCTACTATGACAAGTGGGGATATACTGTCACCGGATTTGTGATCGATGGTTTTGCTCTGGGTCTCAACTCCGATGGATTGGATTGCTACGCTTCTTTCAGTCCCAACGGAATTGTTCCTCAAAAAACACCTTTGGCCATGCTGCACGGCAATATGCCCGTACTGCGTTCCGATGCCGATATCAACGAAAACAATCCTGTCGATGCGGCCAATCATTTATTAAAACGGGTTGATGATAGACAAAAGGAGATCCCGTTTCACTGGTTCAGAAACATTCTCAAATCCCCTACTTGGTATGTAACCGTGATGCAAGAGGTGAATCGACAGAATCCCAATATCGAGTTAGTCGATTGTCCCACTTTCTTCGAGCTGCTGCGCATCTACCTCAAGGAGAAAGAGCAATCCAATCAATAACCCATAACTGTTCAATCGTAGCAACCTAAAAATATTTGTATGAAAAAACTCACTATCCAAGAGTGGAATCCGGACGACCGTCCCCGTGAAAAACTGTTGACTAAAGGGGTGGAATGCCTTTCCGATGCCGAGCTGTTGGCTATTTTGATTGGAAGCGGCAACGCCGAAGAGAACGCCGTTGAGCTATCCAAACGAATTCTCGCCTCGGTCAATAACGATCTCAACACGTTGGGGCGATGCTCGGTAAACGAACTGATCAAACAGTTTAAGGGTGT
Organism: Bacteroidales bacterium; assembly: GCA_047972845.1. Lineage (GTDB taxonomy): Bacteria > Bacteroidota > Bacteroidia > Bacteroidales > JBKEBB01 > JBKEBB01. The sequence goes on along the minus strand of JBKEBB010000360.1, from coordinate 20,256 downwards.
AGGCGAAGCTAAAGCGGTTACGATTATCGCCGCTGCGGAGCTGGGATTGCGAAGGAAACGGTTCGACATGGACAAACGTGATATCATCCGAAGCAGCAAAGATATCTATCTGCTGATGTATCCCGAACTGGTGGACAAACCCCATGAAGAGCTGTGGATCGTTTTACTCAACAACGCCAATAAGGTGATCGGAAAGAAGCGGATCGGACAGGGCGGAATCAGTCAAACCGTTGCCGATGTGCGACTGATCCTTCGCGAAGTGATTCTCTCGTTGGCTTCCGGTGTGATTTTGTGTCACAACCACCCATCGGGAACACTCAAACCGAGCAACGAAGACATTCATCTTACCCGTAGAACCTCCACCCTGCTCAGCGAGCTGGGAACACGCCTACTCGATCACCTCATCCTAACAGACGGAAATTACTACAGCTTTGCTGATGAAGGAATGTTGTAAAACAACTTCTCCACCTTGTTTGATACACTCCCATATTCCTTAGTCGATACTTGTGGAAATAATAATGTTCTTTGTATTGACAAATTTCACATTAAAATTGTCATTCCATTGACGATTTTACCAGATATGTAACTGCAATTAATGAGAAAATACTCGATTTTAGGAAACACCATAGACAACCCCACACACAAGTATCCACTACCTAAGACTTGTCCATCAACCCATTAGTGAAATATCTTTTCGTAAAAGTGCACCTGAACGGCACATATCCGATGAGTTATAGGAAATTTACACCGCAAAATAACCCTCAAGCTCCTTAAGCGTATTCTCATCTTTAAAAATATCTTTGACTATGATCCCCTTTTCCAATACTACTATACGGTTGCAGACTTCTGTTATGTGACTTAAATCGTGACTTGAAATAAGCATTGTTATATTGCATTCTTTTTGAAGATCAACCAGAAAACGTTTTAGTCGAATTTGAGAAGATGGATCAAGAGAGGTAAAGGGTTCGTCCAAAATAAGTATCTTAGGATCGCCAATTAATGCAGCGACAATCCCTATTTTTTTCTGATTGCCTTTCGAGTAGTCACGTATAAACTTTTTATTTCCAAGTATCTCTCCGTTAAAGAAATCACTCATTGACGACATAAATAGGTCTATATCATCTTCCGATTTATGATGCAACTTACCAACAAAATAGTAATACTCTTCAACAGTCATGAAATCGATCAGATAACCCTCTTCAAGAAATGACCCAACCTTTGACTTCCAATGTTCGCTACGAACTACATTTTTACCATCAACAGATACTTCTCCTGAGGTAGCCTCAATAAGATCAAGCACAAGACGAAAAAGGGTGGTCTTTCCTGCTCCATTATTGCCTACAATACCCAAACTTTCTCCTTCGCCAATCGTCAACCTTGGAATATTCAATACTATCGACTGTCCGTATGTTTTGCTTATGTTTCTAACTTCTACCATTCCAAACTCCTATTATCTTATTCTAAATGATTCACACATAATATGCTTGCGTTTACAAAACTGCCTGACACATAAATCTACAATTTGTTTTTCGCTAACAACCCCTAATAACCCTATCATTGACACAACAATACATGCTATATAATCATTGAAAAACATATTTAATACCCAAATAATCACCCCCAATAATGTGAGAGGAATAAATATCATGAAGTTCTTCAGTCCCACACCTTGCGTGTCAAAAGTTGACACTTTGTCTATATTGATTCGTTTTGAATTAAATGTTGCAATAAAAACCATGATATACGAAAGGAAACCTACACCCACCAATAAAGAAGAAAATAAGATACCCGCAAAGGAAATACCTCCAAAATATATAATGGGAGTAAGGATAATAAAAACAAGAAGACAGAATCCTTGTATTATACGAACATTCGATAGAATATAATCCCTAATAGATATGTTTGAAGTCATAATTCCTTCAAAGTGCGTACCGTTCCAAGCAAACGCATTTTGGCCATATGCTATACCCATTAAGGACACAATCATTATCATCCAAGAAAATAATATATACGAATGACCCTTGAACACTGGATTTGCAGCACTGATTATTAGTGTTGCAAGCAAAATAAGAATTGGTAAAAAGGTCTTTCTTGGATATTTATTCCGCCATATCAACTTCATTTGAAGCGATATAATTTCACCAATAATCCCAAAACGATCGAAGAAAGAAAAATTCATTCTATTGACCGACGCGCATGATACAGATTGTGTAAATCTTTCACTGTAGAAATTATCAGAAAGATAAAGGTAACTTAAAGCGAATGCAGCTAAAATAAAAAACAACGGAATAACCCAACCAATACTACTTGCAATGATACTCTCAAAAAACAGAGATGAAATATCAAATAAAGAGAATACCTTGTAATATTCCATGGCAAAAAGCCCTGCGAAAAACAAGAAGATACCGATTATTCCTCTCGGAGATGAACTAAATCGACGCTTTAGATATGATGCTATAAAGATATTAAGCCAGATTATTTCAATAAAGACAAGCACAGCACGGAGAGCTACCTCTATTTTCGCTGAAGGGACTATTGCAATATAAATAAACGGCAAAACAAAAAGCAGTGCAATATAATTGAGGGGATTTAACAAGGGGCTAAACAACAAATAGTTTATCAATGAATTCCTTTTAATAGGCAAGATCTGATATACATGCAAATTAATCGAACTAAGTGGCTGAACAAAAAATCGAACCGCAATTCCACTAATGACAACATAAATCAAAAAGCCTCTAAACAATTGAAACGGATTAAAATCAGACTCATTGAGCGCTCCTCCAACAAGAATTCCTAACGTGATAAGGCAACCTGCAAAGTACACAAAGAACAAGAATGAGATTATCGATAAAAGTATGTTATTATTCTTATCTCGTCCTCTAATTGCACGTTGCCATTGTTGCTTTATTAAATCTAAAAATATCATCTACAATAAATTATAGCATTATAAAAAAGTTTGGGATAAAAGAACATGAACTCAATAGTGATCCTGAAAACATAATTTGTAAGACTTTAATCTCACCATCTGTAAAACATCACAATACCGTGTAAAGAATAAACAGTATTAGCGTAATCAAAATAATTTTCTTCAGATATCTCAATGGTAGGGTATTAATGTTTTGATTTGAAATTTAAGAACAATCCCACGGCTAATATAATCCACAACGATATAACAAAGAATGGCAGGTATTCCATCCATTTATCAATAAATAATACTATTATTGAGATAAATAGCAAATTAATGCAGAATAATACCTTCAATATCTTAACGCCCATTACTCACCATCTTTTTAATGATAGACCCAACAACCTCCACAGGCAAGACCTGCCGCTGCAAAACAACCACTCTACTCGATGTCATTGTTCTACATATCCAACCTTCGCGCACGACATCACTCGATAAGCAATCCCATGCCGATACTCCGCTAACTTGTCTGATTTGTTCAAAAGATACCATTTTCACACACATAGATTTCTTAGTTAATCATTCATTACCAAAAAGGAAAATAGTGATTTCCAGAGATCCGAAAAGATTAAATAGATCAATTAGTTAGATTTTCGAATGCAATATATTAAAAAATTAAATACGTCAACTAACTATTTGTATATTATTTTGTGTACTGTTAAACATCTTGTCATTGGATGAGTTTTTATCGCAGCTAAGGTTTCAATCGTTTTATAATATAGGAGTTTTTTGATACGTTTGTATATCTCAATGAGTGGGGATTAGCCCCTTATTGGCAAATAAATAGTAAAACCGCATGCGAGAGGGAACGCTCCTATTAAGGGTACTCAATGGAAACACTACTAAAAAGGAGCTCTCCTTTTCATACCACGGTGTACAGGGCAACTCGTCGCGGTGTACAGGAGAGATTACCGCGCTGTACACCGGAACCGATGATCCTGTACCGAGGAATATCAATGGCAACGGAATGCAACATGAATAACAGCTTTTCAGTCAATTAACAGAATAACTGCTACTAACCTACCAAACCGATCGTATCATGAAACATCTATGGAGCTCTTTTCTAATTCTTCTCTTTGCTTCCACTGTCACGCTGAATGGTCAACAAGCCCTTCCGGAGTGGAAAGAAGGAATGCTTGATATCCATTTTATCTCTACCGGAAGCGGCAACTGCGACCTGATTGTAATGCCCGACGGCACCACCATGTTGGTTGATGCGGGCGAGATGGACCCGACCTCTCCTCGAGTTCTCTCTCCACGAGACACCCGCCGCTTTCCCAACTACTCAAAATTGGTCTATCAATGGCAGAGTGAATATATTCAAGCGATGTTGCCTTCCCGAAAAAGTGGCTCCTTGCTTGATTACGCCCTCGTCACCCATTACCACGACGACCATTACGGATCGGTCTATCCGGGAGTCGCGAAATCGGAAAAGGGGGATTACTATCTCTCGGGAATTACCGGAGTGGGTGAACTGATCGGGTTTCGAACATTTGTTGATCGGGGATGGAACTATCCCGTTGATTTGAGAAAAGAGGCCACCACAAATCCTCGTTTGAAAAGCCTTGCCAACTACTTTTCGTTTATTGACTTCTCGATAGCACATACTGGAATGCGCTATCAACCGTTTGTTCCGGGCAGCAGTGCGCAATTTGTGATGTGCAACAACCCCTCGGTGCACCCCTCCTTTTCCATCCAAAATATTCAAGCAAACGGAATAGTGGTCAAAGAGGGAAAAACCGTCACCCTCATGCCCTCCCCCGAATCGATCACAAGAACGGCCATTCCAAGTGAAAATCACCTCTCTACCGGGATTCTTCTGAAGTATGGATCGTTTAAATGCTATTTGGGCGCTGACATTCCGGGATCGGCTCCCGCCTACGAAGAAAGACCCGCGTGGCACGATGTGGAAAGCCTCGTTGCTCCCATCGTGGGAGAGGTAGATGTAACCACCACCAACCACCATGCCAACCGCGACGCGATGACTCCTTTCTATCTTTCGATACTTAAACCACGGGTAATTATTCAAGAGGTGTGGTCGAGCGACCATCCGGGACACGAAGCCCTCCTTCGCATAACTTCACAAAAGATATGGCAGGGCGAAAGGGATCTATTCGCTACCGCCATGCTCGAGGCGAATAGATTGGTAATAGGGGATTTGATTGAGAAGAGCTACCGATCGTTGAACGGACACATTGTGCTGCGTGTCGAGCCGGGAGGCAAGCAATACCGGGTGTATATACTGAACAGCGAAACCGAATCACGCCACGTCACCGCTATTCACGGTCCTTACCAAACGAAGGGGAAGTAGAGCGACTCAACAGCCAATAGCCCAATCCAAATGAGAGGAGGTAGAAGAGGGTTCCGATCAACGAAAACAGGATGAGCATCCCTTCAATCGCACATCCGAAACGAACCGAGCCAAGAAGCAACAAAAAGATAGCTCCGAAATAGAGTACCTGCCACACCAGTTCATACTGATTCTTTTGCAAGGAATCGTACACGGTAGAGACGTTGGACGCGGCAAAGTGGGTGGCCACCAATGGGGTTAAGATCGTAGCGAAGCGTCCCGCTTCTCCCCACTGGTCGCCCAACAGCCATCGAAAAAGAGACTCGCCCCACAATGCGATAGGAAACAACAAAAGAGCGGCTCCAAGCAGGTTGCCCGCGAAAGAGAGGAGGTAGAAACGTGTGGGATTGGTTGATTCGGTAAGCTGACGGTAGAATACGTTCACGAAAGAGTGGCTGACCATCCGAAGCGGAAATTGAAGCACCCGACGGGCATTGTGATAAAGACCGGCCAGCAGAGGGGTGTAAAAGAAGGAGAAAAAGTAGATCAGAATATCGGAGGAGAGGCTATTCAAAATAGCCATGGGGAGTGAAAACAGCGGGAAATTCTTATACCGTTTGACCAATTGCCACCGTTGGGGATCTCCCTCAACAGGGTTCACTCCACCTCTTAGCACTCTCATCTCCACCCATAGCGAGAGGGTGAAGCCGATAATCAAACCGACAGAAAGCAGGCGGGACAGTCCTATGAGAAGGGCCGAGATTGAGTTGCTTCCCGCTTGAAAAAATCGACTCTTGGCAATTGGCAAATAGAGCTTTTCCCGATTCAGACAATAGGTGCGGATATTTCTCTCCCCCATGCACCATGCCGATATGGGCAACAGAACAAGTAACAAAACGGAAATCCATCCGGAACGAATGTATGCCATCGGAATTATAAAGAGGATCGCCACCCCGACAACCAAGCAACAAATGGTCAAAAAGCGACGGGCTACCGCTGCCACGCAATCTGCTTCTCCTTCACTGCCCGATAAAACGATGGCCATCTCCATGCGGGCGGTTCCCATCTGGGAGAGGATCGTCACAAGGCTGACAAAGAGCGCCAACTGGCCAAACTGTTCAGGGGTATAGATTCGAGTGAGCAGAGGCAAGGTGATCAACGCTGTTACCTGTGCAGCCACATTTCCGGCAAAAAGAGTCCGAAAATGGCGTGCGAATTCACTCTTCAACCATTGCTTTACCATCGCCACCACGCCTTCTTGATGTATCGGTTGAAACGTTCTTCTCGGGCACCGAATCCCATATAGAAACGATGTACAGACGGTACATTCGATCCTTCAAAGTCGATCGTCAGTGGGGTTTCCGCATATTGAGCAATGTAGTGATCCACCAGCGCGAAGAGTGCGAACCGTTCTCTTCCTTTGGGAGACGTAAAAGGAAAAAGGAAATAGCTTCGATCTCCCCACACCAACCAACAACACCCGGCAAGCCATCTACCCGTATGATCCGACACAATCCAAGTATGTACCTCTCCGTGGAATTGACATTGGGCGATGAGGCGTTCCACAATGGGGCGTAATTGGGAATTAAAGTGGGGATTGTGCTGAAAAAGCTCGTCCACAAAAAGATCATCCGGCTCCACCTCAACGAAGGTAAGATCGTCCATATTACTTCGTCGCAGATTGCGGTGCACATTGGTATGGTACGCAGCTCGCAGTTGATCGATCGGATGATTCAAATCCAACACGGCATTAACTTCGGTCGTCTCCAATCCCTCAATGGGATTTTCTCCACCCCAGAGCAGGTGGACATTGGAATAGGGAATTGATTGGAGGGCTTGCAGGATAGCAGAAGAGTCGAGTTTGGAGGTTGAAAAGAGTCCCAACTGCTTGGTCAACGGAGGATGACCTACGTATGTATACCCCCACTTCTTTTTCACAGGTAACGGAATCACACTGCTGTAATCCTTGCTGACCAATGCCTCCCAGCCAGGTGACACCGAGTCGAGATACCACGACAAGCCGTATATCCGGGGAGATAGCGAACGTTCGATCGTTTCGTTCCAACGTCCCTTATCAATCTGAGAGTGAGAAAGGAATAGCATGGTGGTAGATAGGATAAAAATCCCTTGTTATATGGAAGTTGTTAGCTATTTAGTTGAAGTCCGTCGAGCAGGGCTACATATTTGGGGATAGCACCCTTGATCTCCTTCTTAAGGATGTACTCATTCGCCGTATGCGAACGGGTCGTGTCTCCCGGCCCCATCTTCACCGTTGGAAAGGGCATAAGCGACTGATCCGAAAGGGTAGGTGATCCGAACAGTTCCATCTCCATCTTTTTCGCTCGCAGCACAATCGGATGTTTTGAATCGATAAAAGAGGAGTTGAGTCGCAACGAACGGGGCTTCACTTCGCACGGGAGGTATTTTCTAAACGCATCAAATATCTCTTGATTGGTGTACAGTTCATTCGAACGAACATCAATCACAAACGAACAAAGATCGGGAATGACATTGTGCTGAGTTCCCGCTTGGATCATCGTCACGGTTTTTCTCACCTCTCCGAGCAGGTGAGACACCCTGGGGAAAAGGAAGTTTTTCACCTGATCTATCACTTCAAGCGATTTGTAAATGGCATTATCCCCTCCTCCGTGAGCGGCATGACCCGCCACTCCTTTCACGTAGCAATCGAAGACAATCAATCCCTTTTCGGCCACCGCCATACGCATACCGGTAGGCTCTCCCACTATTCCGCAAGAGATAGGAGGAAGCAGGGGTAATACCGATTCAACGCCTCCGGCACCCGACACCTCTTCTTCGCACGAAGCGAGAAATATAAGATTATAGGACTGAGGCGTTCGACTCAATATCAAAAATGTCTCAAAGAGACAGACCAGACTTGCCCCCGCGTCATTGGCTCCCAATCCGGTAATCGACTCTTCTGTTTCCACCGGAGTAAACGGATCGCTATTCCATCCATCCACAGGTTTCACCGTGTCGATGTGCGAATTAAGAAGCAGGATGGGTTTCTCCACTGTAAAGTCGGGTGCTATGCACCATACATTATTTCCGTGCCGCTGCGGCGTAAACCCATTTTCAACAATCATCGCCGCTACTCTATCGGCCGCTTGGGATTCATTCCGACTCAACGAGGGAATGGCGATCAATTGCTTTAAGTTCTCTTGCGCGCTGGCAATTTGTTTTTCAAACATATCGTCTTCTATTATCTTCCTATATTTTTGTGACTGCTCATTGGTGTGAGTAGTCATACCATTCGTTCATTTATTTCCGATCAACTGATCTCTCCCCACGAAACACTCTTGGCAAAGAGTTTGCGAAGCTGTCGGCGGAGCATATCGTGTTCGGTTTTTTCGAGCAACGGATCCGAATCCACCAAATCGACAGCCGCTTGGCGGGCTGTCTCCAAGATACGTCCATCCTTCGCGATGTTGGCAATCTTTAGATTGAAAGCGATACCGCTCTGCTGCGTACCGTCGAGATCGCCGGGACCTCTTAATTTCATATCGGCCTCGGCTATTTCAAATCCATCGTTGGTCATCACCATTGTCTGCATCCTCTTGCGGGTATCCTCCGACAGTTTGTAATCGGTAACCAGAATGCAGTACGACTGATCGGCTCCCCGTCCGACTCGCCCCCTCAATTGATGAAGCTGAGCCAGACCAAATCGTTCGGCGTTCTCTATCACCATCACCGAGGCGTTTGGCACATTCACCCCCACCTCAATCACCGTGGTAGCCACCAGAATCTGTGCCTCGTTAGCGGCAAACCGATGCATCACCTCCTCTTTCTCTTTGGGTTTCATCCGGCCGTGAAGCATCGCTACTTTATATTCCGGAAACGATTGGCTGATGTGTTCATATCCATCTTGCAGATTCTTCAAGTCGAGTGCCTCGCTCTCCTCAATCAACGGATAGACCACATAGATCTGTCGTCCCAGCTCCAACTGTCTTCGCATGGATTCATGCAGCGAACGTTCACGGTTTTGGTACACATGAATTGTATCAATCGGTTTTCGACCGGGAGGAAGTTCATCTATCACCGACACATCCAAATCGCCATATACCGTCATTGCCAAGGTGCGGGGAATGGGTGTGGCCGTCATCACCAATACGTGAGGAGGGGTCTCGTTCTTCTGCCACAACCGGGCACGTTGCGCCACACCAAAACGGTGTTGCTCATCAATGACCGCCAAGCCCAGGTTCTTAAATTGCACCACATCCTCCAGCAGGGCGTGCGTTCCGATCAGAATCTTCAGATCTCCCGACATCAGACCTTCGTGGATCAACTCCCTTTGTTTCTTGCGGGTCGAACCCATCAGAAGCTCAACCCGTATATCCATTCCCCCCAACATACTGCTGAGGGTTTCAAAATGCTGGGAAGCCAATATCTCGGTAGGTGCCATCAGGCAAGCCTGAAATCCATTATCGAGAGCCATCAGCATCGACATCAACGCCACCAATGTTTTTCCACTCCCCACATCTCCCTGGAGCAAACGGTTCATCTGTTTTCCACTTCCCACATCGTAGCGAATTTCTTTGATCACCCGTTTCTGCGCGTTTGTCAACTCAAAAGGAAGGTGGTTCGCGTAGAAGCCGTTGAAATAATCCCCTATTATCTTAAAAAGGCAGCCCCCGGTACGTTGCTGACGCCGTTTCAATTGACTCAGCAGGTTCAACTGAATAAAAAAGAGTTCCTCAAACTTAAGCCTGTATTCGGCGGTCCGCAATGAGTCATGATCCGAAGGAAGATGCACTTCCCGCAACGCCTGCGAAAGGCTCATCAGTTTATACTGATCGATCAAGGTTACAGGCAGTGTTTCCGGCAACACCTTTGGCAATACCTTAAAAAGCGCCAACACCAGTCCTTGTACCTTTTTTGAGTTCAAGAAATGGTTTTTCATCTTCTCCGTTGTGTTGTAATAGGCTTGCAGGCCGGCTTGATTCACCACAGACTCAGCCACCTCCTCTATGTCAGGGTGTGCCATGTTGTAGGAGCCGTTAAACTCGGTTGGACGACCAAAGATAATGTAGGTTTTGTTGGGTTGTATGCGTGTCTTTACAAACTTAATTCCTTTAAACCACACCAAATCAATGGAACCTGTTCCATCGGAGAAGGTAGCCACCAAGCGGCTTTTGTACCCCTCTCCCATGGTCTCCATGTAGGTGATTTTTCCTTTAAGCTGTATATAGGGAAGACTCCCGGTGATCTCTGCTACCGTATAGAATTTACTTCGATCGATGTATTTATAGGGGAAGTAGTAGAGCAGGTCGTTGTAAGTGAACACCCCAATCTCTTTGTTCAACAAAGCGGCCTTCGAAGGGCCTACTCCTTGCAGATAAGTAATATTAGTGGAAAGGATGTCCATGGTATAATGGGAATCTATGGATTGATCAATCGATTATACAGGTCTATGGATGAGTCAGACTTTCGGCTATGAGCAGATCAAACGGAGTGGTGATCTTGATATTCTCTCTCAGTCCCGCCACCATCTCAACAGGGTGCCCATATGCCTCCACAACAGAGGCATCGTCGGTCACCTTCCCAACAATGGGTTTGGCATAAGCCGCTTTAAGCAACGAAGAGCGAAACACTTGAGGGGTCTGCACCTGTCTATACTTGGCGCGATCTACGGTCACACTTCCTTCGAGGGTAATCTCTCTCAATGTATCAATCACCTCCACCACCGGAAGCACCGCCCCATACTGCTCCGCACCTTGGAAACATCGTTCCAGCAAGGCATCGGTCACAAAGGGTCGAACTCCGTCGTGCACAGCCACCAGAGTATCCTCGGTCACCTGCTCGAGTCCGTTTCTCACCGAATCATACCGCTCGTTGCCTCCGTTTACAACCGTGTGAGGGATGGCGAACGACTCCTCTTCACACAATCGGGTCCAATAGTCCCGATGGTCGGAAGGTATAACAACGATGATCTCCATCGAACAATCAAAACGATGGAATGCCTCTATTGTACGCATAAGTACAGGCATCCCACCAATTCGCATGTATTGCTTCGGAAAATCACCACCCATGCGGAGGCCTTTCCCTCCGGCCACTATGAGGGCTGTCCGCTTCATCTATGAATCTCTATTTTTGCTTTTTCAACAAAACGGTGTTGACTCTTTTTTCAAGATCATCCAGTGGAAGAAATCCCACTGATCGCTGAGGCTCTCCACTCATCGGAATGTAAAGAAGAGTAGGAATGGTTTGTACACCGAAGGCTTTCGCCAGCTCGGGCTGATCGTCCACATCTACTTTATACACCACGATGTCTTTAGAAAACTTACCAGCCAACTCATCCAACACCGGAGCCAACTTCTTACAAGGAGGACACCACGATGCGGTGAAATCGATGATAGCGGGTTTATTTCCCAAATATTTCCACGGTTTCAACGCGGTACTGTTAGCCACTTTTTTGTCAAAATCGGCCTTATTGATATAAGGCACATTTCCTTCGGCTACCGCCGAAACGGCAAAGAGGGCAACCAATGCAAAGGTTGCGAATAATTTCTTCATAAATTCTGAATATTAGTTGGTTTAATACAGGAGTTCTCCGTATGGGCCTCTCAATGATGCAGCGATCCATTCACTCGTTTGAATCGTCGAAGCGTTCATCTCCTCCCTCGTTGATCTGATCTCCCGTATTTGGATAACTACTCCCGTTGTTTATTTGTTCAGTTTGTTATTTATAATTATCTCATGCGGAAAAAGCTTCTCGCCCTCCTTTATTCTGATACGAGGACAAAGTCCAACTGCTTTCTTTCGAGATTGGCTCTCGACACTTTCACCTTCACCGGATCGCCCAGTCGGTAAATATGTCTCGATTTACGACCGATCAGACAATAGTTTTTCTCATCAAACTCATAAAAGTCGTCGTCCAACTCACGCATCGGAACCATTCCTTCGCACTTGTTTTCCACCAGCTCCACATACAGTCCCCATTCGGTCACACCGGAAATGGTACCATCAAACACCATCCCTATCTTATCGCTCATAAACTCTACCTGTTTGTACTTGATAGAGGCACGTTCGGCGTTGGCTGCCAGCTGCTCCATTGCCGAGCTGTGTTCGCACAACTCTTCGTATTTCTGAGCCGACGCGCTTCGTCCACCCGCCAGATAGCTTTCGAGCAGACGGTGTACCATCATATCGGGATAGCGTCGAATAGGCGACGTGAAATGGGTGTAATAATCAAAGGACAATCCATAGTGACCAATGTTTACAGTGGTGTAGATCGCCTTGGCCATGGAGCGGATACAAACCGTCTCGATCAGATTCTGTTCCCGTTTGCCGGTTACCTCATCCAGCAACGCGTTGATGGATTTCGACACGTCGCCCTTCTTTCCTGAGGTTCGCATCTTATAACCAAACTTGGCGATGAAAGTGGCAAAATTATCGAGTTTCTCAGGATCAGGCAGATCATGCACACGATACACAAAGGTCTTCGCTTTCTTTCCTTCTTTTGTTTTACCCACATACTCGGCTACCGCGCGATTGGCAAGCAACATAAACTCTTCGATCAGGTGGTTTGACTCTTTCGCCTCTTTGAAATAGACACTCAACGGTTTTCCCTTCTCGTCTATCTCAAACTTCACCTCATACCGTTCAAAATTGATCGCACCCTCTTTAAATCTTCTTTCACGAAGTATCTTCGCCAGCTCATTCAACGTCAACACCTCCTCTTTGTAATCACCTTCACCCGTTTCTATGATCTGCTGTGCCTCTTCGTAGGTGAAACGACGATCCGAATTGATGATGGTGCGAACAATACGCTGCTTCTTGATCTCCGCTTTGTCGGTAATCTCGAATATGACTGAAAAACACAATTTATCTTCGTTGGGTCGTAACGAGCAGAGTCCATTCGACAGATGTTCAGGCAACATAGGGATGGTACGATCCACCAGATAAACAGAGGTTGCTCGGTTCACCGCCTCTTTGTCGATGATCGATCCCGGCGTTACATAATGGGTCACATCGGCGATATGTACTCCCACCTCCCACAATCCGCTCGGAAGTCGGCGCAAAGAAAGTGCGTCGTCAAAGTCCTTCGCATCTTTCGGGTCGATGGTAAAGGTGGTAATTGCACGAAAATCTTCCCGTTTGGCGATTTCCTCTTGGGTGATTTCATCCGTAATCTTATTCGCGGCAGCTTCCACGGCCTCAGGGTACTTATAGGGAAGGCCGAACTCGGCCAAAATAGCATGCATCTCGGTCGTATTTTCTCCCGCGGCACCCAGCACATCGATAATCTCGCCCAGTGGGTTTTTCGCCTTCTCGGGCCAACCTGTCACACGAACGATCACCTTATCTCCTGTCTTTCCTCCCTTCAATTTGTTGCTTGGCACAAAAATATCGTTGGCCAATATCTTTCCATCGGTCACCACAAAGGCATAATTCCGATTTACCTCCAACACCCCTACAAAGGTATCTTTGCCTCGCTCAATAATCTCAACCACCTCTCCTTCGGGACCACGGCCTCTTCGTTTGGCAAAAAGTTGTACCTTCACCTTATCGCCCTTCATGGCCCGCATCGAGTTTCTCTCAGCCACAAAGATGGGAACATCCTCTTTCTCCGAAATCACAAAGTTTTTTCCGTTGCTCTTTCGGTCGAAAAGCCCCACAACGTAGCTGTCCCTGCTGTTGTGTCTATATCTTCCACGGTCAACCTCTACCAGGAAATCATCATACACAAGGGCATCCAGAATAGAGACAAGAATCTCTTTCTGTGCCATTTTTGTAATTCCCAATGCAGATGCCACCTGCTTGTAGTTGGCCACTTTCTCAGGCTCTGCCTGGAAGAATGCGATGACACGGTTTACCATGTCACTCTTCTTCATCCGTGCGCTGTTTGTTTTCATACGATTTTAACTCTTTTGATAAGGAAGAAGGAATAGACATCGGCTCTATAATCTCTGATTATTAATCGAGAGGGATGCTCGTCTCCATTCTCCGCTATTGTTATTCAGTCTTGAAACATCCGGCTAGGTATCGTGCCGGAAGATCCGTCGGCACTGCTTTGCCTCTCTACGCGATCGAAACCTCTCTTGTTCCGTCCGCGTTCTCTTCGATCATCACCTTCACACAATCTGCCGGGAGCAATTCCTCCACCAGTTCAGGCCACTCGATAAAGCAAAGTGCACCACTGTAGAAATAATCTTCGTACCCGAAGTCATACACCTCGCTGATCTTATTGATCCGATAAAAATCGAAGTGATAGATCAACTCAGCCGATCCCGAACGGTATTCATTGACTATGGCGAAGGTAGGGCTGTTGATCACATCCTCCACCCCCAACTCTTCACAAATAGCCTTGATAAAAGTGGTCTTACCCGCCCCCATCTTACCATAAAAGGCAAAAACGGTAGCCTCTCCCATCTGCCCGATAAACTCACGGGCAACAGAACGAATATTTTCAATATCAGATATAATCATCCTCACTCTATTTATTAAAGATATACTTGCCCCCTTTCCACTATTGTATCAAACAGTTCGATGTCGGTTGCAACTGAATGCAAATCTACAAAAAAACCATTGAAATATTCACCCACATAAAATAATTATGGTATCACCTTCTTTAAATCCTTTTTTTCCTTCCGACAACCTCTCATTCATCTCTTTTACATGGTTTGTGTATATTGACTCTTATCTTCTATGGAATCAAAGGCAAAGCGCAACTGTTGGTTGTTTTGCATAAGCTGGTACTATCTCTGTCCAAAGTCGCTCTTTTTCATCCACTGACGAGGCTATTTGAGAAAACTCATGTACTTTTGTGGGATAAAACTGAATAGTGCAAAGGCTGAGCTCCTCACACCCCGTTCAATCGGAGTCATTCATTTCCCTCCGTTTCGATGCGGTGTGTCGCACGGTCTATTCACACAATAATCAACTATCGTACCCATGAGTAAAAAGTTCACCACCAGCACCCTCTGTGTTCAAGGGGGATGGGATCCAAAAAAAGGAGAACCCCGTGTTCTTCCCATCTATCAAAGTACCACCTTCAAATACGAAACCAGCGAACAGATGGCTAAACTGTTCGACCTCGAAGAGGCAGGATATTTCTACACCCGTCTGCAAAACCCCACCAACGATGCCGTAGCGGTGAAGATTGCCGCTCTCGAAGGGGGCGTTGCCGCCATGCTCACCTCCTCAGGTCAGGCTGCCAACTTCTTCGCCGTTTTCAATATCTGTAATGCAGGCGATCACATTGTCAGTGCCACCGGCATCTATGGAGGAACCTACAACCTCTTTGCGGTAACTCTCAAGAAACTGGGTATCGAATGTACTTTTGTCGATCAAGATGCCTCTGAAGAGGAGATCGCTCAGGCATTCCGACCCAACACCAAACTTCTCTTTGGCGAAACCATCTCCAACCCCGGTGTAATGGTACTCGACATCGAAAAGTTCGCACGCATCGCCCACAGCCAAGGTGTTCCCCTGATTATCGACAATACCTTCCCTACCCCCATCAACTGTCGTCCGTTCGAGTGGGGTGCCGACATCGTCACCCACTCCACCACCAAATACATGGATGGCCACGCCACCGCCGTAGGAGGTTGTATTGTTGACAGTGGGAACTTCGATTGGGATGCCTATGCCAATAAATTCCCCGGATTGTGCGAACCCGATGCCTCTTATCACGGTTTGACCTTCACCAAAACATTCGGCAAAGGGGCCTTTATCACCAAAGCCACTACCACACTGATGCGTGACCTCGGATCCATTCAATCTCCGCAAAACGCCTTCTTGCTCAATATCGGACTCGAATCGCTCCACCTCCGTATGCCCCGCCATTGCAGCAATGCCCTCGCGGTAGCACAATACCTGTCGAATCATCCGAAAGTGGCATGGGTGAAATACCCCGAACTGGAGGGCGATAAATACAACGAATTGGCAAAAAAATACCTTCCCAACGGCTCCTGCGGAGTACTCTCCTTCGGATTGAAGGGAGGACGTGAAGAGTCGATCCGATTCATGGACAGCCTCAAACTGGCAGCCATCGTCACCCACGTGGCCGACTCCCGCACATCGGTGCTCCATCCCGCCAGTCACACCCACCGCCAGCTCTCCGACAGTCAGCTCCAAGAGGCGGGTATCGCTCCCGACTTGATTCGCTTCTCCGTAGGTGTGGAGGATCCGAAGGATATTATTGAAGACATCGAGCAGGCACTGAGATAATCGGTCTGTATCGACCATACGATCGACCGCGTCCGCACCCCAAATCGTCGCGGTCGATCCACCCATAAAGAAGCTATTAACAGAAACAACCCATACGTTGATCTATAATTCGTTCATACAACTCTTCTCTTTCTTTGTCCGGCTCACCGCCGGACGAAGTGAGAAAGCCAGACTCCTCTACGAGGGGCAGCGCAATCTCTTTTCTCTTCTCGAACAGAAGATTGACCCCTCCGCCCGCTACATCTGGTTTCACGCCTCCTCTCTGGGCGAATTCGAACAGGGACGCCCCATCATCGAGCGAATCAAGAAGGAGTACCCCCAATACAAGGTAATTCTCACCTTCTTCTCTCCCTCCGGGTATGAGGTGAGAAAGGATTATCCGCTGGCCGACATCGTCTCCTATCTACCGTTCGATACCCGTGCCAATGTAAAGCGATTCATCGACTTGGTCAACCCGGTCAAAGCCGTATTCATTAAATACGAATTCTGGCCCAACTACCTAACAGAGTTGCGCCGAAGAGGAATTCATACGGTGGTTATCTCCGCTATCTTTCGTCCCGAACAACTCTTCTTTCGCTGGTATGGAGGGTGGTATCGCAAAGTATTGAGCTCGTTCAGTCATTTCTTCGTTCAAAACGAAGAGTCGCTTGAGCTGCTGCGTACCATCGGCGACTACGAAGTGACCGTCTGTGGCGACACCCGCTTCGACCGTGTGATCGAAATAGCCCGACAGGCCAAAACACTCCCCTCCATCGAAACATTCATCGCCCCCCGTGGCAATGAAACAGTCCCCACCGTCGTGGTGGGCAGTTCGTGGCAGAAAGAGGAGGAGTACATCGCCCGTTATGTAGCGGCCCATCCCTCCCTTCGACTGATCATCGCTCCCCATGTGATCGACGAGTCTCACCTGAAGGAGATAGAGGAGCGTATGCCCTGTTCGGTTGTTCGCTACACCTCTGCCACCGACGAACAACTCCGCTCTGCCGACTGCGTGCTGATTGACTGTTTCGGCATACTCTCCTCCATCTACCGCTACTGCGACTTCGGAGTGGTGGGAGGAGGATTCATCAGCAGCGGCATTCACAACATCCTCGAGGCCGCGGTATATGGTAAACCAACCCTCTTCGGTCCCGAATATCCGAAATTCCTCGAGGCGGTAGAGCTGCTTGCCGAAGGAGGCTGCTTCACCTTCGTCACCTACGAGGAGTTTGCCCAACAGATGGACAATCTTCTGACCGACGATTCCCTATTGGCTCGCACCGGAAAGATCGCCCACCACTATGTTCACTCACGGTTGGGTGCCACCGATCAAATCATTGATAAATTATGTCTCGGACTCCCCTCCGGACGCACCGAACCATAAAATAAGATAGATTCATCATGACCTCGATCCAAACCCGATTCATCAAGCAATACCGGGCTATCCGGTATCAGCTCTTCAAGAAGCAGGCGCCTCAACAGTTGCCTGCCGATCGTGGTGTGGAGGTCGATATCATCCTTCCGGTCATTGAAAAAGACCTGCAAACCTTGCCTCTCTGCCTTCGAGGAATACAAGAGGGGATCAACCACCCCATTCGGGCGATCTATCTGGTAGCTCCTCCTACCCCCGCGCTGATACGCTTCGCCGAGGCAAACAACCTCCGCTTCGTGGACGAACAGACCGTACTGGGCTACACCCCTAAAGAGATTGGGTTTATTACCGACAAAGGAGAAAACCGCAGTGGCTGGATCTTTCAACAGCTATTGAAGCTATCGGCCTCCATCGGTACCTGTCGTCATTATATCACCATCGATGCCGACCACATTCTCCTTTGTCCCCACACCTTCATCACCACCGATCACTCCTATGTGCTCTATCGCAGCAGAGAGTACTACCCTCCCTATCGACACAACATCGTCCAACTGCTCGGGCAATGTCGTACGTCGGTATTCGATCTGTCGTTTATCGCCCACAAGATGGTGTTTGATCGCGAGCGGGTGGTGCAACTTCAACAGATCCTTAGCGAGCGTCACCACACCACGTGGGACAAAGCCATCGTCGAATCGTTGAACCGATCGGTCATCTCACCCTTTTCGGAGTTTGAGACCTACGGAAACTTCCTTCATCCCTCACTCTACCGCAGTCTGCCGTGGCGGGAAAAGAGCATTCAATTCTCCCCGGCGCACACGTTCGAATCTCTTCAACATACATACGGGAAGAGCTACCACGCTGTAACCATTCCCGAATACGAACAAAAAATCAAACCAAACAAGTAAGACCGTTTGTCACCTGCCTACCTGCAATAGCAGTTGTACGCATGGTTTCATTCCAATTTCAAATAAGAGTAATTCATTTATGCAATCCAATTCAGAAATCATTCTATTGAGCATTTCCGGTGAAGATCGTCCCGGAGTAACGGCGTCGCTGACCGAGATATTAGCCCAGTATGACACGTTGATCCTCGACATCGGTCAGGCCGATATCCACGACAACCTCACCATGGGAATCCTCTATCAGGCACCCAAAAGCACCTCGGGTATGGTGCTGAAAGATCTGCTGTTTAAGGGGTACGAGCTCGGAGTGAATATCAAGTTCCGACCCATCACCGACGAACAATACAACGCCTGGGTCAATCTGCAGGGTAAGAACCGCTACATCGTCACCGTGCTCGGACGCCGTCTGACCGCCAAACAGATCACGGCTGTTTCCAAAGCCATTGCCGTTCAAGGGCTCAACATCGACGGCATCAACCGACTCACCGGACGTATCCCCCTCGACGAAGAGGAGCGTGCACCCAAAGCGTGTGTTGAATTCTCGGTAAGGGGAACTCCTAAAAGCATTCCCGATCTCCATGCCGCCTTCTTCCGCATCGCCTCCGAGCAGAGCATTGATATCTCTTTTCAGGAAGACAGCATGTACAGACGTATGCGCCGCCTGATCTGCTTCGATATGGACTCCACCTTGATCGAAACCGAAGTGATCGACGAACTGGCCGAACGGGCAGGTGTCGGTGCACAAGTGAAAGCCATCACCGAAGCGGCCATGCGCGGAGAGATTGATTTCAGCGAAAGCTTCAAGCAGCGGGTTGCCCTCTTAAAGGGGCTCGACGAATCGGTCATGCAGGAGATTGCAGACCAACTGCCCATCACCGAAGGCACCGACCGACTGATGAAAGTATTGAAGAAGGTTGGCTTTAAGATCGCTATCCTCTCTGGAGGGTTTACTTTCTTCGGCAACCACCTCAAACACAAGTTTGGCATCGACTATGTATATGCCAACGAACTTGAAATCATCGACGGCAAACTCACCGGTCGCCACTTGGGCGAGATCGTCGATGGACGACGCAAAGCAGAGCTGCTCAAGCTAATCGCGCAAGTGGAGCATGTGGACATCAAACAAACGGTAGCCGTGGGCGATGGCGCCAACGACCTGCCAATGATCTCCGCTGCCGGACTGGGCATCGCCTTCCACGCCAAACCCAAAGTGAAAGAAACCGCCAAGCAATCCATCTCCACCATCGGACTCGATGGCGTCCTCTACTTCCTCGGCTACAAAGACTCCTACCTCGAAGAGTCGTAACCCGCATACAACCACCATCCCCCCTACTCGCGTTTGAACGTCGATTAGGGGGGATGGTTTTTATATTCTATTGTCGTGATAAGATTGATAAGAGTCTATTTCTTCATTACAAATTTAGCCATCTTTCTTGCCAAACATTGATCGGTCAATTCGTCGATTGTCTGAACAGCATGTTGTTTTGACAGCCCCACCTCAGTCGCCACAGCAATTGCGTCGGCGAGCATAGGTTCTCCTTTCCCATGTATGGTGGTG
>JBKEBB010000337.1:0-2624 GCA_047972845.1 Bacteroidales bacterium | reverse complement strand
AAAGATGTATGGCTCTGATTTTCCCGTTCAGGTATTCCCACACCAAATTCAAGACATTGTTTACTCCACTGGCGAGTGTCTCAATTATCCGATTGAATACATAGCCGCCTCGCTCTGTTTTGTGTTGTCGGTTGGTATTGGCAACACCCATGTGGTAAAACTGAAAGAGGGTTGGACAGAACGAGCAATCTTATATACTGCACTGATTGGTCGTCCGGGAGTAAACAAGAGTCACCCGCTCAGCTTTGCCTTTCACCCATTGTTTGAGCATGATACTCGAAATGCGGTTAAGTTCAGAAAGGAGTTTAAGGAATATGACCAGTTGTTTTCTCTCAGTAAAAAAGAGCGCGAAGAACAAGGCATCAGCGAAATCCCACAAGAACCCATCTTAAAGAAATTTGTCGTTTCAGATATTACCCCGGAATGTTTGGCATTTATTCACGAGAACAACAAACGAGGCATTTGCTTATATACGGATGAGCTGGCTTCTTGGTTTAAGAACTTCAATCGCTATACCAAAGGTTCGGAGGAACAGTTTTGGCTGTCTCTTTACAATGGCAAGCCGATCATTTTGGACAGGCGTGGCTCTAAAAACTCCGTGTCAGTCAAAAATTCATTCATTGGTGTAATCGGAACTATTCAGCATGGAATCCTAAAAGAGCTGGCAAAAGGCGAGCGTAATCAGAATGGTTTTCTGGATCGTATCCTTTTTGTCCTTCCCAATAATTTAGAAAAACAGTACTGGAACGACCGTCAACTATCCCAACACGTAATCCCTACGTGGAACAATCTGATGCAGAAACTTATCGACCTTGAATTCATAACCGATGACAATGGCGATATAATTCCGGTCGAGTTGCATTTCCAAGAAGATGCCAGGAAACGGCTATATGATTGGCAACGAGAAAACACAGACCAATGCAATCGAGAGATAAACGAAACGTTGATGGGCATTTACAGTAAACTGGAAATATACGCCATCCGGTTTTGTTTGATTTTACAGATGGCTCGTTGGCTCTGTGGAGAAGCAAAGAAGGATTCTATTGATATGGTTAGCGTGGAGGGTGCTATTGAGTTAGTAAAATACTATCAACAAACCGCCAGAAAAGTACAGCAGATTATTGGCACTACAGCTACATTGGAGCAATTAACCACAGACAATCAGCGATTGTACAATGCCCTTCCTCCGGACTTCTCAACAGCCGAGGGAATACAAATTGCCGCCCAGCTCTCTATTTCGGCAGATAGCTTCAAGCGTACTCTTAGTGATTTCAAAGACAACTTACTTGATAACTACAAGCATGGTAGATACCGAAAATTGCTTTGATGCATTTTCAACACTTTACGCATTTTAAATGCTAAGGTATAGATATTCAGCGATATAATAATTTACAACAACCTACACAACTTCGCTTTTTCCGGAATCAACAGCGTGCAAAATGTAAGATTGAGCATATACAAACGCACTTTACGCTGTGCTTAATAGACTGATTAACAGTTGTCATTTCTTAGAAAGTGAAGAAAGTGTACAAAATTCAAATGTCATGAGTTCCTACAGATATATTTTAGAACCCTATAAAGGGATAGCCACACGGCATATTTGCCCGGCTTGCCAACAAAAGAAGAGTTTTTCTCGCTATGTCGATACTGAAAACAAGGTTTTATTTCCCAGTCATGTTGGTCGATGTGATAGAGAAGAAAAATGCGGGTACCACTTCACCCCGAAGCAATATTTTGAGGAGAATCCGGATAAACGAGAAAGCTTTTCTGGTTACCAGCCTACAATACAAAGAAATCGTCCTCCAGTGAAAGAAAAAGAACCAAGCTATATTGAAAACAATTTGGTCGTATCGTCGCTTGGTCATTATCACAAAAACAAGCTATTCCAATATCTATCTTCTCAGTTGGGAGAAGATGAAGCAACGAAGTTGATGGTTAAGTACAAGGTCGGATCTGCCAAGCATTGGGATGGAGCAACTGTCTTTTGGCAAATGGACGTTGCCGGGAGAGTTCGTACAGGTAAAGTAATGCTATATGATCCAGAGACAGGCAAGCGAGTTAAGCACCCATACAATCATATCACATGGGTACACTCGCTATTAAAACAGGAGAACTTCAACCTTAAGCAATGTTTCTTTGGCGAACACCTGCTCGCCAGTCAATCCAATCAGCCGGTAGCGATTGTAGAGAGTGAGAAGACCACTTTAATCTCGTCTTTTTATATGCCCCAATTTCAATGGATCGCTACCGGAGGAAAACATGGATGCTTTAACGATGAGAACTTGCAAGTTCTTAAAGATAGAAAGATAATCCTATTCCCAGATTTGGGAGCATGGGAGGATTGGCAAATGAAAGCCGACAAAATGAAAAGCCTAAGTATCGAGGTGGAGATTTTCGATTTTTTGGAAAAACGAGCAACGCCGGAGCAACGAAAAGAGGGATACGATATCGCCGATTTTCTACTTGAGGCGAAACAGCCTACGGCAATTCTTCAAGACATGATTAAACGTAATCCTACCTTGAAAACACTAATGGAAGAATTTGGCTTAGTGCTTGACAATTCTTCAAAAAATAAGATAAATCCTCGTAAAGTGACCGGATTTAAGCTCTAATGGAAAATCTGC
>JBKEBB010000302.1:0-2646 GCA_047972845.1 Bacteroidales bacterium | reverse complement strand
AACAGCAACAGCAGCAGGAACAAGAGGAACAACAACAGCAAGACAAAAAAGAGGATAACAAAGAGCAACAGCAAAACGAAAATCAACAAGACCAGCAAAATCAGGATCAAAATCAACCACCTCCTGAAGAAAAAAAGGATCAAATGTCGAAAGAAAACGCGCAACAAATACTCGACGCTTTCCTTCAAGACGAAAAAGCGACTCAAGAAAAGGTCAAAAAACAACAAATGCAACCCCAGCGGAAAACAGAGAGAGATTGGTAATTAAATTGAGAACCCAAGAATTGAGAATCCAAGAATGAAAAAAATTATTATCATACTCATCGCACTGATTAGCGCTACCGTTTATTCGGTGGCACAGGTCACATTCAAAGCCAGTGCCCCATCTACTGTAGTAATGAATCAGCAGGTACGGGTAAGTTATACCATCACAGGCGATGCCAAAGAGTTCAGAGCCCCTGAGTTCAAAGGGTTCGAAGTATTGATGGGCCCGTCACGATCTACCAGTTCATCCACCTCCATTGTAAATGGGAAGGTAAACTCAGAATACTCCATTACCTTTACCTATATACTAAGACCACTAGAAGTTGGTACTTTTACGATATCCGAAGCCACAGCATTAGTCGATGGTGGGCGCTACACATCCAATCCGCTCACCATTAAAGTGATCAAGGAAGACAACAGCTCTTCGAACGCACAACCGGGAAGAGGAAACAGCGGCATCTCAGAATCAGGTAGTACAAATATTACCAGCGAAAATCTATTCATCCGAATGTCGCTATCCAAGCAAACAGTGTATGAACAAGAATCGCTTCTTGCCACATTCAAACTATACTCTCGCCATGACGTCAGTGGAATTGAGAACATAAAATTCCCTGAATTCGAAGGATTCATTGCTCAAGAAATTGATCTGCCGGCGGATAAACAATGGGACATCGAAACCTATCGGGATAAAAACTATCGTACAATTGTGCTGAAGCAGACCTTATTATTTCCACAGCGCAGCGGAGATCTTAAAATTCCAGCCGGAACATTCGACGCCGTAGTAAGAATTTCAAATCCAAATACGTCACGAAGTATATTCGACAGCTTCTTCGATTCATACGAGGATATTAAAAAAACACTTACCTCCAATCCAGCCACAATTAAAGTACTCAGTCTGCCATCCGGAAAACCCGAATCATTTAGTGGAGCGGTAGGTGACTTTAAGCTGACTTCATCCATATCATCTGATAAAGTAAACGCCAATGATGCTGTCACAATCAAAGTTGAAATAGCAGGAAACGGAAATCTTCGACTCATTAAGAATCCTGAAATCAAGTTTCCAACCGATTTTGAAGTGTACGACCCCAAAGTAGAAAACAACATCTCAGTCACGGCCAATGGTGTAACGGGAAAACGGACCATCGAATACCTTATCATTCCTCGATTTGCAGGTGAATTTACTGTACCCTCCACCACTTTCTCCTATTTTGATCCAAAATCAAAGAGCTACAAGACCCTATCTATTCCTGAATACAATCTCCATGTAGAAAAAGGAAGCGGAGTACAAAGTGGCGATCAATCTGTTGTGAATAACTTTACCAATAAAGAGAGTGTCAGACACCTTGGTCAAGACATCCGTTTTATCAAAACAAACATCTTCAAGCTTAGCAAGCAAAATGATTTCTTTTATGGCTCTACCGGTTATTGGCTATGCTATATCATCCCTATGCTGCTTTTTGTGATTGCTTTCGTCACCTATCGCAAACAAATAAAAGCGAACGCTGACATTGCCCTTACAAAAACACGGAAAGCCAATAAGGTAGCTACTAAAAGACTTAAATTAGCGCAGAAATATCTCAAACAAAAGAACAAGGAATCCTATTATGAAGAGATTTCGAAAGCTCTTTGGGGCTATTTGAGCGACAAACTCAGCATTCCGCTGGCCTATCTCACCAAAGACAATGTTGAAAGTGAACTGGTAGGTCACAATGTTGCTCCTGAATTAATTAAAGAACTGCTTCATATCCTGGATACCTGCGAATATGCTCGCTATGCACCTACTCAGGTCACTGAAACAATGGATGAACTTTATAGTCAAACCGCCGATGCAATAGGTAAAATGGAAAATACCATCATCAAGAAGAAATGAGTAAAACCCTATTAAGCAATTCTAAAATGAAAAAGATCATAACTTTCATTCTTATCATATTATCCAGTAGCACACTGGTAGCTCAGAGTCTCACGAAAGAGGCTTCAGACGCTTATACCAAAGGAGATTATCAACGTGCGGTTGATCTCTACGAACAGGCTCTCAGCAGCGAAGGCGAAGCGGCTGAATTGTATTACAACCTCGGCAATGCCTACTACAAAACCGACAACATTGGCAAAGCAATATTGAACTACGAGAGAGCTCTCCTTTTGTCACCAAACTTTGTGGATGCCCGCTTTAATCTTGAGATCACCCAACAACGTGTGGTCGATAAAATAGAACCCATCGGAAGTTTCTTTCTCTCTCAATGGTCTGATGCCTTGCGCGAACGATTCAGCTCGGATGGTTGGGCTAATTTAGCGATTATCTCTTTTGTGCTATGTCTTGGTGGATTGGTACTCTACTTCTGTACCAATCGGATATGGACAAAAAAGGCGGGATTCTTATGTGCCG
>JBKEBB010000058.1:0-4759 GCA_047972845.1 Bacteroidales bacterium | reverse complement strand
ATAGGATTGGTGTTCAGTACCGTACTGTTGTATTCGGGATGGAATTGTACGCCGACAAACCATTTCTTACCGGGTTGCTCAACTATCTCTACCAGACCGGTATCGGTGTTTACTCCCGAACAGATCATGCCAGCGGACTCAAACTGAGCTTTAAACTTGTTGTTGAACTCATAGCGGTGGCGATGACGCTCTTTGATATGCTTCATTCCATACGCATTGAAGGCTTTCGTTCCCTCCTTAAGTTCGCAGTCGAATGCGCCCAAACGCATTGTGCCGCCCATGTTGATGATTCCTTTTTGCTCCTCCATGATGTCGATCACATTATAGGGCGTTTTAAGATCCATCTCTACCGAGTTGGCATTTTTCAATCCCAATACGTTGCGGGCAAATTCAATCACCATACATTGCATCCCGAGGCAAATACCGAGTGAAGGAATATCGTTTTCGCGGGCATAGCGGATAGCGGAAAACTTTCCTTCGATTCCTCTTTGTCCGAATCCGGGTGCGATAAGGATGCCGTCCATTCCTTTGAGTAGTTCAGCGGCATTCTCATCATCGATCTTTTCCGAATGGATATCGACAATATTGAGTTTGTGGCATTGATGTGCCGCGGATTGAAACATCGATTCATGGATCGATTTATAGGCATCCTGCAACTCAACATATTTACCCACGAGGGCGATATTAACCGTTTCTTCAGAGGTTTGTACCTTGTTAAGAAAAGTGATCCACTCTTTGAGATCCGCTTTTCCTTTTGATTCAATCCCCATTTTGCGAAGGATCACTCCATCGAGATCTTGCTGTTGCATGCGCAGGGGTACTTCGTAGATGGAAGGAACGTCGATCGATTCGATCACCGCGTTGGGATCTACATTGCAGAAGAGCGCCACTTTGCGACGGAGTTCTTCGTTTAGTTCATGTTCGGTACGCAGTACGAGCACATCGGGCTGAATACCCAGTTCCTGAAGTTGTTTAACCGAGTGCTGAGTGGGTTTGGTTTTGAGCTCTTTGGCAGCAGCGATGTAGGGAACGTACGTGAGGTGAACACATACACACTGTTTTCCGAGTTCCCAGCGCAACTGACGAACGCTCTCCAAATAAGGAAGTGATTCGATGTCGCCAACGGTACCTCCGATCTCAGTGATGACAAAATCGAAATGCTCCTTGTTGCCAAGATGTTTGATGCAACGTTTGATCTCATCGGTGATGTGGGGCACCACCTGTACCGTTTTACCCAAGTAATCGCCTTTGCGCTCTTTGTTGATCACGCCCTGATAGATTCTACCTGTAGTGATATTGTTTGCCTTGGTGGTGGGGGTGTTGATGAATCGCTCGTAGTGGCCTAGGTCGAGGTCGGCTTCGTGTCCGTCAATAGTTACGTAACACTCGCCATGTTCGTAGGGGTTAAGTGTACCCGGATCGATGTTGATATATGGGTCAAACTTCTGAATCGTTACCTTGTAGCCGCGAGCCTGAAGCAGTTTCCCCAGAGAGGCTGAAATAATGCCTTTACCCAACGAAGAGGTAACTCCTCCCGTTACGAAAATGTACTTAGTTTCTGACATCTTGTTTATACTGTTTTTATATACGTATTTGCTTTTTGATAGAACCTATTATCGGTAAAATAACAAACCGCAAAAATACGACATTCGACAGAAGTAAACAAGAAAACTTTCAATAACTCAACGAATAAAAAAAAGACCGGATAAACGAAATCATTATTCGATCGTTTATCCGGTCTCTTATTTATTTGTTTGAAACAATGGTTAGTGCGCTTTTATGTTCGGACTTTCTAACCCGTATCCTTTTTTCGCATCTTCTTTCTTCAGTAAGTAGGCCACTCCAAGGGCAATTACACCGAAGCTGCAGAAGATAACCATCGGTAGGGTGTAGTCGTAGGCAATGCGACCAACTCCACCTTCTACTTTGCAATATTTATCGAGTACCCATCCGATCAAGGCAGGCACACCCATCAATCCCCAGTTTTGAACCCAGAAAATGAGTGCGTAGGCAGTGCCGAGCTGACGTTCGGGGATAATTTTAGGAACAGAAGGCCACATAGCCGAGGGAACCAGCGAGAAGGCGATTCCCAATACGATCATTACCAGCGTGGCAAACCACCATTCGTTTAAAATAGGCAGTGCGAAAAGTACATGAACAAAGATGAGTAATCCGGCGCCGAGCATCATAATGGTAGCCCCTTTTCCTTTGCGGTCGTACAGATTGCCGAAGAAGGGGGTGAGGAAGAGGGTTCCCAATGGCAAAAGACTCGGAATGAGTCCGGCCAATTCGGGATCAACATGATACTTGTTGATCATCAGGTCGGTGGCGTATTTGAGGAATGGGAATACGGCTGAGTAAAAGAGTACGCAGAGCAGCGCGATCAACCAGAACCCTTTGTTGCTGAAAATGGCGAAGATGTCACTTATTCGGAAAGATTCTTCGCCTTCCACCTCTCCGGCATCGTTGGTGCGTGAAGCGTCGAGTTTGACATCCATAAATGTATAAACGATGAAGGCAATCAATCCGATGCAGAGCATGATTACTCCCATAATAAGCGGAGCCGATACATTTTCAAAATATTTGGCAAGAGGCAACGATACAGAGAGAGCCAACATGGTGCCGAGGCGCGCGGTGGCCATTTCCAATCCCATGGCAAGAGCCAGTTCTTTTCCCTTGAACCATTTAACAATGGTTTTGGAGACGGTGATTCCGGCAATTTCAACTCCTACACCAAACAGGGCGTAACCCAGCGCGGCATAGAGGATCTTTGTTTTCAACCCGAAAAGGATTACATCACTGCCGATATAACCCGCAACAGCCGCGTATTTCATAGATGTTCCGACCAACATCAAAGTACATGACATCAGTCCGGTGAAACGTACTCCCATCTTATCGAGGATGATTCCACCGAAGATAAGCATCAATAAAAACACATTGAACCATCCATAGGCACTGGTGAAGATTCCATACTCCGTACTGCTCCATGCCAATTCGGCTTCCAACATAGGTTTAAGCGGAGCCATTACGTCGGTCATAAAGTAGCCGCACAACATAGTAAACGATACAATAGCGAGTGCCGTCCAACGGGCAACGGGCGATTCGTTCAGTGCCCTTTTGATTCGATCTGTCATAATTTTATTTTGAGTTTGAATAATTCAAATTGCTCACCGTGGAGGAAAAAAATACGCACCCACTTTGATGTGGGTGCGAAAATAGTCAAATAAATCGGTTTTCAAACAACTCGAATCTGAAATAGTTGAATGAATTAGGGTTAATTCAGTATTTTATATCGGTCCGCAATAGCCCCTCAAAAGGGGATTTTCACCTGCTTGACACGTCCGAACTGATTCCTTGTTTTTATTTTACATCCAAGGATGAATATCTGCCGCTAAACTCGATGATGGGTGCATTTGAGGCCGACGTAGTACGCGATTTGATGGAGTTGCTGATCTTAACCGTCGAGTATTTGTCGGGGTTGCTTTCGAAGCGAACAGCAGGAGATCCATCCATTGTGATTTTGACATTACTATAACGTATGTCGGTTGTCGAGATAAGGGAGAAGCGAGGAGATAGCTTTTCTATTTTCAGGTTTGAATAGCTCATGCCGGGAAGTTTTACCAACTCAAGTACCTCATTTATTTTAAATCCGGAATAGCGTACATTCATATCGAGACGTTTTATTGACGCGATATCAACACCCGAATAGCTGAGTTCTCCCTTTAAACCATCGATTTGTTGGATGTTAAAGTCTGAATATTTAGCCTCGAGAGTGACCTCTTTGGCTGAGGTGATTTTAACCGGTTTGCAATATTTAATCTCCATATTTGCCAGATTGACGCGGTCGAGGGTAATGTTGCTGTATCCTCCAATGAGTGTCAATCCCTGGTTAAAACTACCGCCATTGAGAGAGCCGTATTTGACATCAATTACCGCGTCAGCATTGGTGGGGGTGGGAGGCATGGTGATTGATCCGTATTTTTGAGTGAGATTCATGGCAAAGGAAGATGGTAGGTTTACCATACATTTTATTTCTATTTTTTCACCTCCGCTTGTATTCACTCCTGCTGTTGTTGTGATAGAAGAAAGCTGATCACCCTCTTCTTTTTGTACAATAGAAATTTTGTTCATTATTTCCTTCGCTCTACTTTCTGAAGAAGCCGTTACGGAGACGACCACATTGATTTCGGCCGAATTTTTATTCCAATGTTGAACTTGAATACTTCCGTAACGGTTGTCAACCAATACGCGGCTAGCACTTGTACTCGATTTGGAGTAGGTTTTGTTTTCAACAGCGGCATGCAGAGAAAGAGCTGCTACTGTTACTAGGAATAGAAATGATAAGATCCGTTTCATAATTTAATAGTATTTATTTGTTGTTGATTAGTCATTTTAGAGTCATATGATTCTACTGCAAAAGGGTTTTCAATGTTTTCTTTGCATTCTCATTGTTTGGATTTAATTCAATTGATTTTTGAAGCATTTTAATGGCTTCTGTTTTTTGCCCGTCTGCTAAAAGTGCTTCAGCATAACTATCATAAGCATTCCAACTATTTGGGAATAACTCTGTATTTATTTTGAATGTTTTAATTGCTTGTTTATATAAGTGTTGTTCAGGTAAATGATATGGGTTACTATTCCCCATAAAGTCATATCCTAGAGAATTCATTTCGTTTTCACTTAGATAATAATTAGCAGTGTCTTTTTTTAATGTTTCTATTTTTTCTTTCGCAGTAGTTATATCGTTGCTTATCAGGAT
>JBKEBB010000270.1:0-9672 GCA_047972845.1 Bacteroidales bacterium | reverse complement strand
CGACAAAGAGCAGGTGATCAATCTCTTTTCCGAAGAGATGAATTAATCTGAATTGAAAGAAAATTAACGAACAGAGAACAGATTAGAACACAGAATAAATAAGTAGCATAGGCGACCATCTCGCACTCTCCTCCCCCCTTGGGAAAGAGATTAGACAAGGAGCCGATAATTAAATAAAATTATGTTGTACTACCTCTTCAATTACCTCGACAAACTCGACATTCCCGGCACGGGAGCCTTCAAATATGTGACCACACGTTCTGGTCTCGCACTGGTCCTATCCCTCTTCATAACGATGGTGATCGGACGTGCCATCATCGATAAACTACAAAAAATGCAGATTGGGGAGACCATTCGCAATCTGGGTCTCGAAGGTCAGTTAAAAAAGACCGGAACCCCCACAATGGGGGGAGTCATCATTATCATTGCCATCATTATTCCTTGCCTGCTGCTGGGAAGACTCGACAATATATATATGATCCTTATGTTGGTGACCACCGTATGGCTGGGCTTTATCGGATTTATTGACGACTACATCAAGGTGATTCGCAAAAACAAAGAGGGATTGGCAGGCAAGTTCAAAATCGTTGGACAGATCGGTTTAGGACTGATTGTCGGACTGACACTCTATTTCAGCCCGGATGTAGTAATTCGTCAAAACACCGAAGTGGTTAACAACAACGGAGAGGTACAAGCCGTATATTACTCCAACGAGAGCATTAAATCAACTCAAACCACGATCCCCTTCTTTAAAAATAACAACCTCGACTACGCCGATCTGGTAGGATTCATGGGAGAACATGCCCAAACAGCCGGATGGATTGTGTTCGTAATAATGGTCATATTCGTAGTAACGGCCGTCTCCAACGGAGCCAACATGACCGACGGACTGGACGGACTGGCGGCGGGAAGTTCGGCCATTATCGGATCGACACTCGGTATCCTTGCCTACCTCGGAAGCCACGCCTCGTTTGCCTCCTACCTCAACATCATGTTTATCCCACAAAGCGAAGAGTTGGTGGTATTCATGAGTGCCTTCATCGGAGCCACCTTCGGATTCCTTTGGTACAATGCCTATCCGGCGCAAGTCTTTATGGGCGATACCGGCAGTCTCACCATTGGAGGAATCATCGCGGTATTTGCCATTGCCATCCACAAAGAGCTGCTCATCCCCATCCTGTGTGGAATATTCTTGGTAGAGAATCTCTCCGTGATACTTCAACGATACTACTTCAAATACACCAAGAAGAAATATGGAGAAGGAAGACGTATATTTAAAATGGCTCCCCTACACCACCATTTCCAGAAAGCCGGAGGAACAATCGAAGCCATTGTTCAGAAACCATTCAATCCCGTTCCCGAATCAAAGATCGTAGCCCGCTTCTGGTTGGTTGGTATTTTATTGGCTGTAATCACATTGGTAACCCTTAAAATGCGCTAATCAACAATGAAACGAATTGTCATACTTGGAGGAGGCGAAAGTGGTGCGGGAGCGGCAGTCTTGGCTAAAAAGAGGGGATTCGAGGTATTTCTCTCCGATCTCTCTGTTATCAAGCCCGAGTACAAAGCTCTTCTCGACACCCATTCGATCGAATGGGAGGAGGGACAACATACCGAGACAAAAATACTCAGCGCGGACGAAGTGATAAAAAGCCCCGGCATTCCCGACAAGGCACCTATCATTAAAGCACTGAAAGCTCAACACACCCCGATTATCTCTGAAATTGAGTTTGCCGGGCGGTACACCGACGCTAAAATGATCTGCATCACGGGAAGCAATGGTAAAACCACCACTACGATGCTCATTTATCACATCTTCAAAGAAGCCGGGATAAACGTTGGCTTGGCAGGAAATGTGGGACAGAGCCTCGCCCTTCAGGTGGCAGAAGAAAATCATGACGTATATGTGGTTGAATTGAGCAGTTTCCAGCTCGACAACATGTACAACTTTAGGGCAAACATCGCTATTCTGACAAATATCACTCCCGATCACCTCGATCGATACAACTATGAGATGCAGAACTATGTCGATGCCAAAATGCGCATTCTTCAGAATCAAACCAGCGAGGACGCGTTTATCTACTGGGCCGACGATCCGATTGTATCTAAAGAAGTTGACAAATACACCATACAGGCGCAACGTTATCCCTTCGCACTTGAAGAACGTGAAGGAGTTGCCGCCTTTATCAGCGACAAGCTACTCACAGTAAAAACCCCATCAAATCTGTTCACTATGGATGAAGAATTACTGGCACTATCAGGAATACACAATATGTACAATTCAATGGCTGCTGCTATCACAGCAAACCTTTCGGGGATCAAAAAAGAGAGTATCCGCAAATCATTGGGTGACTTCCCGGGTGTCGAACACCGATTGGAGAAGGTGGCTAAGGTGAGAGGTGTGCAATACATCAACGACTCCAAAGCCACCAATGTCAACTCTTGTTGGTACGCGCTGCAAAGCATGACTACACGGGTAATACTTATTCTCGGAGGAGTGGATAAAGGCAACGACTACACCGAAATCGAAGAGTTGGTGAGTGCTAAGGTAAGCTCAATCATCTGCTTGGGAACCGACAACACGAAACTCCATCAGTTTTTCGGGCCGATGAAACCTCTCCACGATGTCTCTTCTATGAAAGAGGCGGTTCAGAAGGCGTACGAGATTGCTCAAACGGGGGAAACTGTACTCCTTTCTCCCTGTTGCGCCAGTTTCGACCTGTTCGAAAACTACGAGGATAGGGGACGGCAATTCAAAGAGTGTGTTCGTAATTTATAAACAACAGCAATCCTCCACTCATTGATATCCCAAGGCCATTCCGGCAACAACACAATTGTCGGAAGCGAATTCAACTACAAATAAACAAAGACAAACACTCATCCTCTATGGACAACACGACCCCTCCCGTACTTGAAGAGAAGAGCCCTACCGAAGAGAGAGGCCTGTTCGGATCGCTGTTGCGTGGTGACAAAGTGATCTGGGCAATCTTTTTCATTCTATGCTTCATCTCCATCATCGAGCTATTCAGTGCTTCGAGTATGATCGCGCATAAGTCGGCCAGCTACTTTTCGCCCATGACAAGCCACGTAACCCACCTCCTGTTAGGGTTTGGCGTGTTATTAGTGGTTAGCAATATTCCATATCGCTTCTTCAAAGCAATTCCCTTTATCGTAGGTCCTCTTACAGTTATCGCGCTGATCTACCTGCTCGCTTTCGGGGAGAAGACAAACGATGCCGCACGTTCGTTCAACATCGGTGGATTCCCTCTTCAGCCCTCCGAATTTGCCAAGTTAGTATTGATTATCTACGTATCACATATTCTTTCCATGTATCAAGAGGAAGAGGGCAGTAGTCGCATGCCCTTTCAGCTGATCATGTTTGCCGTTCTGCTTATCTGTCTGGCCATTTTCCCTGAAAATGTCTCTACCTCTATCATGATCGGATTTGTCTGTTTCCTCCTCATGATTATCGGACGGATCGAATGGAGATACCTGATTGGTCTGGTTTCACTCATACTGATATTTGCCGCTACCATCTATATCACCGTTCCGCTCATGCCTAAAAACTGGACAGACACAGGACTGCTGCATCGTATTGACATGGCCATCGACCGTATTAAGATTCATCAAGGAGAAACCACCTTCCCTAAATCTGCGTTTGAAATATCTGACGAGGATCATCAGGTGTATCATGCGAAGATGGCCATCGCCAACGGAGGAATTAAGCCATTCGGCACCTTCCCGGGCAACAGTGTTGAACGCGACTTCCTCCCTCTTGCCTTTTCCGATTTCATCTTTGCCATCATCATTGAGGAGATGGGAATACCGGGGGCTGTCTTTGTGATGCTGCTCTACCTCTTTCTGGTTATGCGAGCCGGAATCATCGCCCGCAAGTGCAAACGCTCCTTCCCCGCCCTTCTTATTCTTGGCTGCGCGTTGATGATTACCGTGCAGGCGTTGGTAAACATGGCGGTTGCGGTCAACCTGATCCCTGTCACCGGACAACCCTTACCGCTGATCAGTAAAGGAGGATCATCAATCCTCATCACCAGCATCTTCATTGGAATGATGCTCAGCATAAGCCGCTTCGCGGTTGACGAAGAAGAACTAAACAGTGAACTTGACAATGAAAAGAAATAAATTCATAATAAGCGGTGGTGGCACCGGTGGTCACATCTTTCCGGCTCTCTCCATTGCCAACGAATTGAAACGACAATATCCCGATGCTGACATTCTGTTTGTAGGTGCAGAGGGAAAGATGGAGATGGAGCGGGTTCCCACAGCTGGATATCCGATTATAGGACTTCCCATTCGCGGATTCAACCGTCAGCGACTCTGGAAAAACCTCTCCGTTCTTATTCAATTAGTAAAGAGTCTCTTTATGGCTCGAAATACATTGCGTGAGTTCAAACCCGATGCCGTAATCGGAGTAGGCGGATATGCCAGCGGTCCGGTACTATGGATGGCGCAACGAATGGGTATCCCTACCATTATTCAGGAACAAAACTCCTATGCGGGAGTTGCCAACAAACTGCTTGCCAAACGGGCGGTCTCCATCTGTGTGGCCTACCCCAATATGGAGAGATTCTTTCCCAAGGAGCGAATTGTTCTCACCGGAAATCCGGTTCGTTCAGAACTCTTTACCTCTCTTCCTGATAAAGGCGAAGCGCTCCGCCATTTCGGTCTCTCTCCCGATAAAAAGGTAATCCTTTTGGTGGGTGGAAGCCTCGGAGCTCGTACCCTCAACGACAGTGTAAAACAGCATATAGCCACCATCGAACAGGCAGGAGTACAACTCGTATGGCAATGTGGCGGATACTACCGCACGGAGATGGAGAAGTTTGTGGCTGAAAATCCCTCCCCTGCCATCATCCTCACCCCTTTCATCCACCGTATGGATTATGCGTTCTCCGCGGCCGATCTGATTATCTCCAGAGCAGGAGCCGGATCGGTAAGTGAGTTTTGTCTGATCGGTAAGCCGGTCATTTTGGTTCCTTCGCCCAACGTTGCCGAAGACCATCAAACACACAACGCCCTCTCGTTGGTCAATCGTCAAGCCGCCCATATGGTGGCTGACCGTGATGCACGTGAAAAACTCTTCCCCTCAGCGATTGAGCTGCTCAACAACGATCGGGAATCCGCTGCCTTGGGCCAGCATATTTTGCAGTTGGGGCTTCCCCACGCGGCAACCGATATTGTGAATGAGATCAAACGAGCACTCTCACCTAAACAGTAACCCTTCGAATTTTGTAAACAATGAATATAGATCTGAACAACTATCGTTTTATCTACTTTATAGGTGCCGGAGGAATAGGCATGAGCAACTTGGTGCGATACTTTCTTTCGAAAGGCATTCGTGTGGCGGGCTACGATAAGACGGCCACCGCTCTCACCGCGGAATTGATCAAAGAGGGTGCCGACATTCATTTCGAGGACAACCTATCTCGTATCCCCTCCTGTTTTATGGAGGATTCTTCAGCCACCCTCGTTGTTTACACCCCGGCGGTTCCTTCCTCCCACAGCGAATTGGTTTACTTTCAAACCAACGGATTCGCCGTAGTAAAAAGGGCTCAGCTACTCGGACTCATTACCCGTACCAGCATGGGATTGTGTGTGGCGGGAACTCACGGCAAAACGACCACCTCCTCCATGCTCGCCCACCTGTTGCATCAATCTTCTGTGGATTGCAACGCCTTTCTCGGAGGCATTTTGAAGAACTATCAGTCCAACCTGATCCTATCAGACTCCAGTCCCTACACCGTAATCGAAGCCGACGAATACGACCGATCATTCCATTGGCTCACCCCGTATGCGGCAGTCATCACCTCAGCCGATCCCGATCACCTCGACATCTACCACACCGAAGAGGCGTATCTGGAGAGTTTCGCCCATTTCACCTCGTTGATTCGCCCCGATGGTATTCTTCTAATGAAAGAGGGAATCCATGTCACTCCCCGTTGTCCCGAATCTACCAAGCAGTACAGCTATTCGATCGAAGGAAACGGCGATTTCAAAGCTACCAATATACGGATCGGAAACGGTACAATCCTGTTCGACTTTGTATCTCCTCTTTGTCCCGAAGCAATTACCAACATTGAATTGGGCGTTCCGGTAGAAATAAACATAGAAAACGCCGTAGCCGCCATGGCCATCGCTCAATTATGCGGTGCGTCATCCAATGAGATGCGTACAGCCATGGCTTCGTTTGAAGGAGCTAAACGACGTTTCGACATCCACCTCAAGCAAGGACGACAGGTGATGATCGACGACTACGGACATCATCCTGCCGAGGTGCTTGCATCCATACGTTCAGTCAAACGTCTTTTTGCCGATCGCCAACTGACGGTGATCTTCCAACCCCACCTTTACAGTCGCACCGCCGACTTCCACGCAGAGTTTGCCGAGGCACTCTCATATGCCGACGAGTTAATTCTTCTCGATATCTATCCCGCCCGCGAAGAACCGATCGAGGGCATCACTTCCCAACTGATCTTTGACAGGGTTCACTCCCCTCTTAAAACATTGTGTGTAAAAGATGATCTGATGAAGATTATCCGTGAACGAGACGACAGAGAGGTGGTTATGACCTTGGGGGCAGGCGATATCGACCAGTTTATTCAACCCATCAAAGAACATTTGCAACAATGTGGAAGAAAATAATCAGTCTGCTTCTGACCGTTTTGCTCTTTGGATGCTTCCTCTTTGCCCGCATTATCAGCAAAGAGAAAGAAGACCTATGCAAAGGCGTAATGATTGAGATTGCTGACAGTACGCACATTCAACTGCTCGCCAACAGCGACATTCTCAACATGCTTGCCAATGCCAAGCTTAATCCGAAAGAAAAGTCCATGGAGAAGATAGACACAGAGGCCATGGAAAAGCATATCAACAAAAGTCAGTTTGTGGCTCGCGTAGAGTGCTACAAGACCATTGGCAATGCCATCCGCATCAAGGTATATCAACGAAAACCCTTTTTTCGGGTATTCTCTCCCGATGGCAGCTATTATGTCGATATCAATCGTCAGCCCATGCCCACCTCAAGTCGCTTTGCACCGTATGTCCCAGTGGTGTCGGGTAATGTAAAAGAAGAGTTTGCTGGCAGTGAGCTGTTCGACTTTGTCACCTTCATCCAGAATTCCAGCTTCTGGAGCGCGCAGATCGAACAAATTTTTGTGGAACCGGGCAACGAAATAGTGCTCATACCCAAAGTGGGCGATCACGAGATCCTGCTCGGCACTCTCGAGAACTACCAAACCAAACTCGAGAATCTGCAACTACTCTACAAAGAGGTATTCAATAAAGTAGGGTGGGAAAAATACAAACGAATCAACCTGAAGTTTGACAATCAGATTGTGTGTACTAAACGCTAATCACAGAAAAGAGCCGATCCTCAAACTATTTTTATCACCAAACAATCAATTATGTATTAACGCAAACATGTCATTTTCATAAAATAAGCTA
Source organism: Bacteroidales bacterium (assembly GCA_047972845.1). Taxonomy (GTDB): domain Bacteria; phylum Bacteroidota; class Bacteroidia; order Bacteroidales; family JBKEBB01; genus JBKEBB01. The sequence continues at coordinate 2,211 of JBKEBB010000270.1, read as the reverse complement.
TCTTTAGCCCCGTATTTCTCTTAAATTCTAATAATCATGACTACACAATCAAGACGATTAACCACGTCTATCAAAGGCTGTCTAAGCCTGTTGCTTATCCTTTTATTGTCATCATTTACCAATGACAACAACAAATCTGACTACACCGTAGCGGCCTACATATGGCCGTCATGCCACAACGATCCCATGGGCGAGCGGGTTCTCTGGGGAGACAAAACCGGAGAGTGGGAAATTATCAAGAAGGGTACTCCCCGTTTCGAGGGACACTACCAACCCAAACAACCTCTCTGGGGATATGAACTCGATAACGATCCCAAAGTGATGGAAAAATGGATCGACGACGCCACCGCGCATGGGGTAAACACCTTCATCTTCGACTGGTACTGGTACGACAACGGTCCATACCTCGAAAGCAGTCTCAACGATGGATTCCTCAAAGCTGCCAACAATCAAAAGATGAATTTTTATATCATGTGGGCCAACCACGATGTAAAAAGAAACTATTGGAACGTACACCGTTATAAAGACGACACCTCGATACTATGGCGTGGTGATGTGGATTGGAAGAACTTCAAAATTATTGTGGAACGTGTCATCCGTCAATATTTCCATCAACCCAACTACTATAAAATCGATGGCATGCCCGTGTTCTCCATTTTCAGTCCCGAACTCTTTATTAAAGGAGTGGGCGGACTCGATGAAGCAGCCAAAGCATTGGATTATTTTAGAGCGGAGGTTAAAAAAGCCGGATTCCCTGGTCTGCACGTACAAATGATTCGTGGAGGTGTCCCCAACGAATCTCAACTCGACATGCTGGCAAAGTTGGGAATCAACAGCGTCACCCAATACAACTGGGGCGGACCCCACTACGAAGACTACATGCGTTGGGCAGGAGAAGCGCAAGAGAGAATGTTGAAATGGGGCGAAGCACTGAAAATTCCCTTCTTTCCAAACGCCTCCATCGGATGGGACGACAGTCCGCGTTTCCCAGCTAAAACGGCCAAAGACATTGTTCACTACAACAATACCCCTCAAAGCTTTGCCACCTATCTTCTAAAAGCCAAGGAGTATTGCGACGCGCACCCCAACCAACCCAAACTAATCACCATCTTCTCTTGGAACGAGTGGATTGAGGGCGGTTACCTGCTTCCCGATATGAAGTACGGATTCGGTTATCTGGAAGCGGTAAAAGAGGTGCTTAGCGGCAAGTACGACCGTTTCAAAAAATAAAAACAATGTTATTCTTTTATTATCTCGTAAATTCCGTTCTTAACTGAAACTACCCAACCCCTATTAAGTCTAATTTCATAATGATCTCCTTGAATAATGTTTGGAGTAATAGTTGACGGTGGCAAAAGATATAAGGCCGACCAATTATTAAGACGAACAATGCCGTTCTTTGAATTTATTTGCCCCCATTCTCCGGTAATAGTCATATTACGCAACAATACAGCATCGCCTAATGAAATAACCCTGTCATGGGGATTGTATGTAAAATTTATTTTTTGATTCGATATTCTAAGTTTTGATGATTCAGGCTTCAGTAAGTCTTTGAATTTATCTATATCACCAAAGCCATTTAGTTCTTTTTTTTCGTTTGCAAGAATTTGAGTATAAGCAAATTTTATAAGCAAATTATCCAATTCACTCTTATCTATTTCAGTGGCATATTGAGGCCTGACTTTCTTTATCAAATATATTAGACCTTTTGATAAATCTCTATCATAACGCCACTGTGGATATATATCATCTAAAATAGTTGCATAGGCGGAGCCTGTGAAGTATCCGAAGGCATTTGTATATCCTCTTCTAATATCATAATTCAGCCTGCTCTTTATATATTCCCGAGTGTTTTCAATCGACAGCTTCACCCCTGTGTACTCCGCCAATCCTTCATTAAGTTCATATAAATCCTCATTGTTATTTGGGTATAGGCTTTGTCTGTATGCACGTGCGAGCAGTGCATCCTTCAGACTGGCAAGTTCACCACTTATAACTTGCTGCAACGCGTTCATTTCAATCCGGAGTAATGCTCTACCCTGTACCTCGTCCATGTGATAGTTGGCTGAATGTTGGTTATCAATACCCAAGCTTTGCTGATAGGTATGAAATATTTCATGACACAACAGGTTTACCCGCTGCTCGCATGGTGAGTTCATCAATGCCGCATGAACGATTGTTACATATCTTTGATCGTTATAATCGAAGTAA
>JBKEBB010000238.1:0-18626 GCA_047972845.1 Bacteroidales bacterium | reverse complement strand
GACCACCGCCAGTTTTAAACTTAATGGATAATCCCTCTGACTGCGCCTGATATACAGACTCTTACAATTTACTTCCATAACTTACCTTCTTTTGTGTAACGCTATTTCAGGACGGGACAAACGTTTTATAGTAAAGGTATATACCTTTTGAGTAAAACGTATGCTTTTTTTGTGAGGGCTGATAGTATATATGCTTGAGATTTATTCGGAACAGGATGGGTTGTCGGTTGTGCAGGAGTCACATGTGCCTGAACAAATGACTCTGTTCTCCAACGCATCTGACATGGTGAATAGGGAAAGCTTATTTTGTGAATAGAGTGATAGATTGTAGGCAAGATCATGGCCAATACTCTTATACACTAAAATATTGTTTTCCGAAAAGAGATTTAAAGCTAAGGCCTGAATTTCGGAAGTCAGCACCGCGTGAATTCCTAATTCATTCATTCTTTTTGTTATTTTTGACCCTGAAGGAATGATTGTTTTCCATTGTACGAAGAAGCAACGTGCATCTTCTTGCTCCTTTGGATCGTATATACAGACTTCGGTCGTTTTGTTAAACCCTTCGGCTATGGATGAACTATTATAAATGGGTATGATTAGTTTCATAGGTGGATAGAATTAATCCGTTTTTTATCTTTACTATTTCGTCAGCCATTTTGTCTGCTTCTTGCAGGTCATGGGTAACCATAATACTGGTCGAAGCCAAATAGTGATGAGCCTTGATTATTTCTCCTTGAAGAGCGGTGCGCATTTCCTGATCTATGGAAGATAATGGTTCGTCTAAGAGAAGCATTTTAGGAGACGAGGCTAATGCACGTGCTAAGGCAACTCTCTGCCTCTGTCCTCCTGATAGTTTGGCGGGTTTTTGCTTTGCTAAACCGTTCATGCCAAATATGGTGAGTAACTCCTCTACTTTTTGCGAATCTCTCTTCTTTTGAGCAAAAAAGATGTTTTGTTCAACGTTCATATTTGGGAAAAGAGCCAAATCTTGAAACATGTACGAGATTCCACGATTTTGTGGTTTTAGATTGATTTTTCTTTTTGAATCAAACCAAATCTCTTTACCGACCTTAATATAGCCTTCGTCCGGGCTTACTAGTCCGGCAAGCATCCTCAGGAGGGTTGTTTTCCCGGATCCTGAATGTCCAACAAGGCATACAAATTTTCCGCCTGATATCTCTTTCTGTATATGTAGTATAGCATCTCCGTTGGGAGTCGCCATTGTACGCTTCACGTCGATATAAATTGATGGTGACATAGGCTAGTTTATTTTTTTGTTAATACTGTATATAACTGAAAGAACAAGAAATGAGGCAATAAAAAGTACCATGGCATATTGGTTTGCAGCTTCGTAATTGAGAGCTTGTACTTCGTCATAAAGTGCGATGGAGGCCACACGTGTTTCTCCGGGCATATTTCCTCCGACCATAAGTACAATCCCAAACTCTCCGACGGTATGGGCAAATGTCATGGCAATGGATATAATGACACTTCCTCTGATATTGGGTAGTAGAACATTGAAGAATGTATTAATGGGAGATTTTCCCATTGTATATGAAGCCTCTTTCAGGCTTGTCGGCAATGCGGAAAGTCCGTTTTGAAGAGGTTGGATCATAAAGGGAAATGAACAAATAATACTAGCGATAAGAACGCCTGAGAAGCTAAACGCGAGTCGAATACCAAACCACTCCTCGATTGTTCTTCCAAACCAATTTTGAGGACTGTAGGCAATCAGTATATAGAATCCAAGTACAGTGGGAGGTAATACCATCGGCATGGAAATTAGTGCTTCAAGAAGGATCTTTAGCCTACATCTGGAAAATGCAAGAAAATAGGCAATCGGGAGTCCGATGATAAATAGGATTGCCGTTGTCCAAGAAGCAAGTTTTCCTGTTATGAGGAGTGTTTGTATAAACTCCGCGCTATTTTGCATGCGTATAAGTTTCGTTATAAATTTAAAAGATATCGCGTACTATAAAAATCATAGACTCATGTAAATACTCAATAGTTCGGAATCGGATATCGAGCGTTTTAAATTTTCAGCTCTCTCTTTGATCTGTTTTTGTATTTCATAAAGCTGCTCCGGAGAGGAAGAATAGCCTTTGGCGCGAATGAAATTACCAATAGCGGCTCTACCACTATGTTTTCCGAATATGAATCCATGTTCTCTTCTTCCTATAGAACTTGAATCGATAATTTGATATGATGATTTATCTTTCAGTAGGCATTTGGTGTGAATTCCTGTTTCATGCGTCAGTGCAAATTTTCCTGTAATTGGTTTCATATCCGATATGGTTCTTCCTGAAGCTTTTCGAACATATTCCGATAGTTTGTATAGAGGCCGTGTATTGAATCCTGTTTTTATATCACTACTTAGGGTAAGTGCCATAATCAGTTCTTCCAGGGCGGCATTTCCGGATCGTTCGCCCAATCCGTTAACAGTCACACTGGCCGCCTTGGCACCTGAAATCAGAGCAGTAAAGGTGTTTGCTGTAGCCATACCTAAGTCGTTGTGCCCATGAAATTCAAAATTGGCGGTTGAAAAGTCTTTTTTCAAATGCCCGAATAGCTCTGATACACTAATCGGATTCATTATTCCGACTGTATCTGCGATACGGATACGTGAGGCATTTTGACTTAGCGCGCAACCAATAAATTCAGTGAGGAAAGAGTAGTCGGTCCTAGAGGCATCTTGAGCTCCAACAGTCAGGTATTGGAAATGGTCGGCAGCGTAAGGCAGAGTTTGAGTAATTTGATCCATCACCCACTTTTTATTTTTACCTAACGCGTTCAAATGGATGGTAGAAACGGGGAACGATATGTGTATTCCTTCGGCTTTGGTTGTGATGGCGGCATCGATATCACTTTTTAAAGCTCTACTCCACACCAAACATTTAAATGAGTAGCCAGTACCGGCAATGATTCTTATGTTCTCGGCTTCCAGTGGAGAGATTGCAGGTGTTCCCACTTCCAATTCAGGAACACCTATCTTGTCGAGAAGAGACGCTATCATTTGTTTTTCTTCCAGAGAAAATACAACGCCGGGCGCTTGTTCTCCATCTCTGAGTGTAGTGTCAATGATGTGTATTTTTCCTACAGTCATTCGGATATCAAATATTTTTTGCAGGAGTCACCATTCTCTAATGCGTCAAGAATATCGTCAATAGCCTCTTCGGTTTCTACATTGCCGTACCAGAAGTTATTGGGTTGAACGACAATAACGGGCCCTTGAGAACATAAATTTAGACACCCGGTGGTTGAAACAGCAACATCAAGTCCGCGATCGTTACTTTCTTCGATGATATACTGCAAAAGTGAAGGACCTCCTTTTTTATTGCATACTCCCTGTGCATCTCCGTTTAAACGAAATGAGTTGCATACTAAAATGTGGTAATTCGGTTTTTTCATTATTGTTGGTTTTATAAATGATTAACTTAGAATAGAATAAAGAAGTTATGCACACCCTTGCGCATTTCCTTTACATCCGCTTCCACACCGGAATGCATCCGCTTTTTTGATACTTTTGATGGGGCGGTTGTTATATACTCCTTCAAGTCCCTCGTCTATCAGACCAACCATCTGAATTACATTTATACCGCATGATTTAAGTATTGATGAAGGAATTTCTCCAACCCCGGCAACTAGAATTGCCCTGCAGTCAACTAATAGGCGGGCAACATCCACCCAACGTTGATCTCCACCGCCCTTTTCAGGCATGTTGCGCTCTTCAACAAATTGAAATCCGTTTGGAGTTTGTTTAAAGATATATACCCCTTTTGCCTCTCCCAGATGTAAATTCACTAAATGACCTTCATAAGTGGCTACGGCAACATAAGGTCGTGACTTGCAGTCAATGTATGTGTTTGATGTTATTTCTTGAAGAATCGAATAAGCTTCGGTCATATCTTGCCCAAGTAATCCGGCTGCATCAGCTCTGCAACGAGCGCAGTGTGTCATTAAGGGAAGAATCTCTTTTGCTATGGTTCGTACGCGGAATATTGTTTTCTGATCCGGTTTGGGGACGTTCTCAAAGTCTGATCCTGAGGCAGGAATCAACGGCATACAATTCAAAATATCGGCACCCAGTTGTTTTACCATTTTTGCCGTTTCTGCAATATGGTGATCGTTTATGCCCGGAATAATTATGAAATTAATTTTTACGGTTATGCCTTTGCCCTTAAGCAATGGAATACAAGACAGTTGTTTGTTCAGGAGTAATTTGGCCCCTTCTTCTCCCCGATATATTTTTTTCTCGTAGCGAATCCAACGATATATTTTGGATGTGATGGAAGGATCAATCCCATTGATTGTAAGGGTTACATGGGTTACATCCAGCAAAGCAATTTCGTCAATATATGGTTCAAGATTAAGTCCGTTGGTTGATAAACAGAAAATCTTATCAGGAAACACTTCTTTTACTTTTCGAAGCGTATCCAAGACTTTCTCCGGATCGGCAAATGGATCACCAGGTCCCGCAATTCCAATGACAGATATATTGGAGATATGCTTATCAAGCTCTTTTAGATAGAGAGTTGCTTGATAAGGTTCAAGAACTGAAGAGGTAATTCCCGGCCTACTTTCATTAACACAATCATATTTTCGGTTGCAATAGTTGCATTGAATATTGCATTTGGGGGCAACAGGTAGATGGACACGAGCGTGGGTATGTTTGGCATCCTCGTTGAAACACGGATGTTTAGTCTTACTATCGTTTGAAATTATTTTTGCCATAATTTTATTGGGTGTCTATGATTACATGTATTTATAGCCAATGGGAGAGTGTTCTTGTTTGTACTCTAGGAGAGTGTTCACAATGGTGTCGAAGAGTTGTTGAGCACCGGAATAGAATAGATGCTCTATGCGAGATCCTCCTACTCTGTCGTGGATAGGAAAACCTATTCGGACGAGTGGGATGCCTAATTCTCGTGCGATGTAGTATCCTTTACTATTACCAATGAGAAAATCGGCGTTCATGTCTTTTGCTAATTCTCGAATGGACTCAAAGTCGGTTCCGTTCAGAATGATTGTATCTTCTCCTAAATCGCCTATCTGTTCTGCAATCACTTTTCTTAAATACCCGCTTTCTCCACCTGATCCAATTATCACAGGAGTGATACCAACTTCTTTCAAGAAGGAGGTAATTCCAATAACCAAATCTTCTTCTCCAAAAATAATTGCTCTTTTACCAAATACATATTTATGACCATCCACGTATGAGTCGATCAATCGCCCTCTTTGCAGATAATATTTTTCGTCAATTTTTTTGCCTGACAGTTTCTCGATTATTTTGATAAAATGATCGGTAGCATCTATTCCTATAGGCATTATGATTTGTGAATTGGCTATTTTATATTGACTTTCTAACCATTCTCCGGCAGTAGTTATTTTCTTTGTTGACTTAACACGTCCCGCTAGTGCCCCTTTATTTAATACGGTACCGAATTCAATACTTGCGGTCGCGCATCCGGTGTCCATGATCTGTCTTATAGGGGTACCTCCTTCAGGAATGAGATGATAGTCTTTCCAGAATGGGTTGTCCAGAGATTCCGAATAATCAGGAAGTATAATATGGTTGATTCCGGACGTAGTTAGCATCTCTTTCAGATTTCTAATATCTGCCGGTGAAACAAAGCCCGGAAATATATTAATGAGTGTAGGATCTGTTTCTCCTGTTTTGGAAAGAGTGGCGACTGTGGAACATACTGCCTCGTGAAAGCCATCCATATGTGTTCCTTGGTAACTTGGAGTTGAGGCATGTATGAAAAGAGGGAGATCGTGCCTATTTTCATTTGTTTGGTTGTACTCGGCAATCAGAGATGGAACATCTTCCCCGATTGTTTCCGACAAACAAGTAGTTGCAATACCTATAATTTGAAGGTTGTATTGCCTGATAACATTATTTATCCCCTGTACGAAATTTTTATTTCCTCCATAGATTGTTGTGCTTTCGCTGAAATTGGAGGAGGCGATATCGACTGGTTCTTTATAGTGGCTGATCATGTACCGTCTAATGTAAGTTGCGCATCCTTGTGAGCCATGGATAATGGGTACACAACCTTCAATCCCCTTAAAGGCAACAGAAGCACCCAAAGGAGAACAAAGTTTGCAAGCGTTTCTAGAAGAGCTATAGGTTGGAACCGGTATTTTGGTTGCTTTCATTTTTATGTTGTTCATATCATTTGACATATTTCCAGACGGGACTTAGAATGGTTGTATATACTTCCTGCGCGAAATTCAGCATACCTTCATATCCGGCTAAAGCCTCTTTTCGCTCATGATTGTGGTCGCAGAATCCCAATCCGATTTTATAGGCAATGGGTCGCTCTTTTACTCCTCCAATGAAGAGATCGGCCTTTTTTTCCTTTACAAAGGCTGATAGTTCTACCGGATTTGAGTCGTCGACAATAATTGTATCTTCGTCGCACAGTTGCTGGATTAGTTCGTAGTCTTCCTTGTCACCGGTTTGTGATCCTACTATCACTGTTTTGATTCATATTAATCTCAGTGCTTTGATTAAGGAAATTGCTTTAAAGGCACCACCCACATAAATCGCCGCTTTTTTACCACTTAATACCTCTTTGTACGGTACAAGTGCCGGTAGGAGACGGCTGAGCTCACTTTTTACTATTATTCGAGCTTTTTCAAGCAACTCTTCACTTTTAAAGTAGTTAGCTACATCATATAGAGCATCGCTCATATCCTCTATGCCAAAGTAAGATACCCGCATGAAAGGAATTCCATATTTCTCTTTCATCACTTTAGCTAAGTGAATCATGGAACCGGAGCATTGAACTACATTTAAGGCAGCATTGTGGGCATTACAGATATCGTCCACCCTGCCATCGCCTGTTATCGTCGCGTTGATATGGATTCCCATTCTTTTGTAATAATCAAGCAGAATCCAAAGTTCTCCGGCGAGATTAAAGTCTCCTAGTATATTTATGGAGTACTCTGGAGTCGGTCTGTTTTGAGTTCCGACCAATTTGAATAGAGCTTCACAGGCTACTTTGTATCCATCTTTTTTTGAACCTTGAAAACCGGGAGACTGAACAGGAATTACAGGAATTCCTTTTCTTTCTGTCATATCCTTACAAACCGCTTCGACATCATCACCTATAATGCCTACAATACAAGTAGAATAAACAAAGGCAGCTTTTGGCTTGTGAAGATCGATAAGTTCCTCCAAGGAGGCCGATAGTTTTACCGCACCACCAAAAATCACATCTCTTTCTCGCAGGTCTGTGGAGAAGCTTAATCTGTGGAGTTCCGGCCCGGAGGAAAGCGATCCCCGGATGTCCCAAGTATATGCAGCACAACCTATCGGTCCGTGTATAAGATGTAATGCGTCTGCAATTGGATACAGCACGACTCTTGACCCGCAGAAAACACAAGCTCTTTGACTTACTGATCCGGCCAGGCTCTCTTTACCGCAAGCAATAACATGATTGGTTGTGCCAACACGTGCTACCTGATTTTTTCTTTCTTCCAGTATTATGCTCATAATCGATTTGTTTAATTGAACGAGCTATTCTTGATATATGGTATGGGTTAGTGAGTTGGGGTGTGTTCTGTTTTTATCTTTTCAATGGCGGAATAATTGATACTATTCCGCCATTGAAAGATGTAGGCATTATAGTTGGAATTCAACTTTCTCATCAGGACATACTCTATCTTGATGATCCAGAAAAGTGTTTAATATCTGAATTGCTAAATTCATTGCTCCGGTATAGCCTGTCTTTGGAAAGAAGTTGTGACCTGGTCGATCTGCAATAGGGAATCCATATCGTATAAATGGAGTATTTTCATCTCTCGCAATGTATTTCCCGTACGTGTTTCCGATTAACAAATCTACCCCCTCTTGTTTGATCCACTGATGCATTTGAAACATATCAGCTAATTCTCCCGATTTGAATTTAGCTTCCGGAATGTCTTTAAGGATTGTGTTCATCCGAGCATCGAATGGTTTTCCCGGTGTACCCGAAACAACATAAACTGGGCGCATATCCATACTGATAAGAAATTCACATAGTGGAATCAATGTGTCAGGATCTCCCCAAAGAGCTACTCGTTTTCCGTACAGATATTTCTGATTGTCTGCAATTAGGTCTATAAGTCGTCCTCTTTCTTCTGTTAGGCATTCGGGAACCGGAATATTGGCATGTCTGCTCAAAGCTGTAATGAATCGATCAGTGGCCTTCAATCCAATGGGAATGTCTTCGATGTCAAATTTAACTTTGCATTTATTTTCAAGAGCAATGCACGCTGTATTTGTGGAATATTCTCCCAGCCCGATTGTAAATTTACTGTCTCCACTTGCTTTAAGCGATTCGATGGAACAGCCGCCTTTAGGAAACATTTCATATTTACCGGTGAGTGGCGTGTCAAGAACGTCCGTCATATCTGGAAACAGTAAAGTTCTTGCTTCCATGATAGAGGCTATCCGCTTGATTTCTCTCATATCGGAAGGTTCCATCCATCCGGCTACGAGGTTGATCACATTCTTTTTTTTAGGACTGGACGTTGAAAAAAACTTTACAATTGCAGCTACTTGATTCGCATAGCCGGTAATATGACTACCAACATAAGACGGAGTATTGCAATAGATCACCTCTTTCCCTACCGGAATTTTCCCTTCATCCGATGCTTTTGATATAATTTGAGTTAGGTCGTCTCCGATTGTCTCGGATAAACAAGTAGTATGTACGGCTATAACATCCGGATTGTATACTGAAAAGATTGTGTCAATAGATTGAACAAGATTGGATGATCCTCCGAATACGGATGATCCTTCTGAAAAAGAGCTGGTGGATGCCATTATGGGCTCTTTGAAGTGGCGAGTCAGCGCGCTTCTGTGATAGGAACAGCATCCTTGAGACCCATGGCTATGAGGTAGGCATCCATGAATTCCAAATGCAGCATACATGGCTCCAATTGGTTGACAAGTTTTAGCCGGATTGATTGTGAGGGCTTTTCTGTCAATCTCTTTTGCGGTAGTGTGTCTTAGTAACATTTATCATATATTTATCAGTTATACAATCAAACAGCAGCATACACCGCTTCAACATATTCTTCACTTTCCCACGGGGCTTTCAACTCTTTCCAGATTGAGCAGCATGCGATCTGTTCAATGTCTTTATGAAAATTTATAGCTCCTTCGAAGCCGGCGTATGGACCTCCCGAGTCGTAATTGTGGAGTTGCTTTAAAGGAATCCCCATTTTTTGAACACAGTATTTTTCTTTAATTCCTGCGCAAAAAACATCGGGGCGGAACTTTTCAATAAGTTTTTCCATTTCGTAGTGACTCAGATCGTCAATAACCAATGAACCCTTTTTCATCTCTGCCATCATTCCTTCGTATTGATTGAATTCTAGGCCTTCGGCAGTTAATGCTTTCAACTCTTCTTCTGTCTTACGAGGTTTGTAACGTGTAGTGTCTTTATCAACGGTGATTTGTTCTATATTACGACTGTCGGCATCTATTTGTATTGATGGAATTACTCTTCTGCCCTCATAATCATCCCTATGACCGAATTCATAACCGGCACACAGAGTCTCCATTCCCAATTCATTAAAAAGTTCTTGGTAGTGATGAGCCCGAGATCCTCCAACAAATAGCATCGCGGTTTTTCCAACGGTTTTTATTCTAGCTTTTTCTCTGGCTTCGGCTACAGGGATCATCTCTTCAGCAATCACCTCCTCAATTCGAGCAATTAATTCGGCATCACCAAAGTATTTACCAACCTTCCGTAATGATTTCGCACAGGATTCCGCTCCAATAAAATTGGATTTCATCCATGGAATACCAAATGATGTTTCCAGCATTTCAGCAACATAATTGATTGATCGATGGCACATCACTAGATTTAGATCTGCGGTATGAGCTGTTTCGAATTGTTCAATCGTGGAGTTTCCGGACATTGTAGAGACTACTTGTATGCCGCATTTCTCGAATAATTCTTCAATTACAAATGCGTCTCCACCGATATTGTATTCTCCAAGAACATTAATTCGATACTTATGGGTTGCATTCACCGTATCATCATTTCCAATCAAATGTTTAAATAGTTGATTGTTTGCGATATGGTGACCCGCTGATTGTGATACTCCTCGGTAGCCCTCGCAAGAAAACCCGAAGATATTAATATCATTTCCAATCTCTTCTTCCATCTGTCGAGCAACACGGTGTACATCATCTCCAATAAGTCCTACAGGGCAGGTAGAGAATATCGCGATAGCCTTAGGGCGAAACAACTCATAGGCTTCTCGAATAGCATCTTTAAGCTTCTGTTCACCCCCAAACACAATGTTTGAGTCTTGCATATCGGTAGAGAAACAATAAGGAATGTAATTTTCTTGACAGTCTTCCGAGCGTGATTGGTTTCTTCTGGTTAACCATGAGTAGTAACCGCAACCGATCGGTCCATGAGTAATATTGATGATATCTCGAGTTGGACCAAGGACAACCCCCTTACATCCTGCATACGTACATCCCCGTTGTGTAATAATGCCAGGGACAGTTCGCACATTCGCTTGTATTTCCGGAATATTATCCGGATCAGCTACGACAATGGCTTTGCTCCTTTTTTTTCCTATCTTTTTCGGATAAATATTGACCAGATCATCTTTGATCTCTGCCAGATTTAGTTTTAATATAGTGTTATCCATTTTATATTTACTTTAGTCAAGCGTTATATCTCCTACTTCACCGGTTCGGATATGAATTGAGTCAATTGAGTCAATGACAAATATCTTTCCGTCTCCACTTTTCCCGGTTTGATTGATTTTCATAATGGTTTCGATAGCAATATCTTTTTTGTCGTCAGGAACCATTAATGTAATCATCCTTTTTGATTTTAATCGGGGTGCAATAGAGATGAGTTCCTGATGTTCCGGCTCATATCCTTCGGCTTTTTCCAAATCACCGTGGCCCATGCCTCTCCCTAAGACGGGCATTGCTGTAAAGGAAGGTAATCCGACATCTTGAAGAGCATTTTTTGTCTCCTGCATTTTTGCAATCCGTATAATTGCTAGTATGAGTTTCATAAGCGTTTGTTTATTATCAGATTTCTTTTCTACCGCTTGAAATGGTATATGTCTCAACGACAGGCGTGACAAATATTTTCCCATCACCAAATTGGCCTTTTTCTCCCGATCTAGCTGCCTCAATAATTGTTTCGACAATAAAGTCCTTATCTTTTTCTGGAATTACAATCATCAGAAGATCTTTAGGGAGTTCGTCATATGTGACGTTTCCAACTTTCAATCCTCTTTGTCGCCCTCTACCAAATACGGATAGCTTGGTTACAGCCGGAAATCCGGCATTTAACAATGCGTTCATTACAATGTGAGATTTTTCCGGACGCACAATCGCTCTTAGTAAATACATAATATTCCTCCTTACTTTATTTATTAGTTCAAAATTCCAAAACCAACGAGTAGTTCCTCCAACTCATTCATGGAGAGAGGTGTTGGGATGACAAACATTTGATTATCATTGATCTTCTTTGCTAAAGATCTGTACTCATCAGCTTGAGGATGTTCTGGCGCATGGTCAATCACGGTTTTTCTGTTTATTTCAGCGTGTTGAACCATATTGTCACGAGGAACAAAGTGTATCATTTGTGTCCCTAATTTGCTAGCAAACTCCTGTATCATATTGGCTTCATTATCCACTTTTCGAGAGTTGCAGATGAGACCACCTAATCGAACTGTTCCAACTTTTCCGAATTTTGAAATCGATTTACAGATGTTATTAGCCGCATACATTGCCATCATCTCTCCCGAGCAAACAATGTATACCTCTTGAGCTTTCCCATCGCGTATCGGCATGGCAAATCCACCGCATACTACATCTCCCAAAACATCATAGAATACGTAATCAAGTTGTTTGTCATTGTCATATGCTCCTAACTGTTCGAGTAAGTTGATTGAAGTAATGATTCCTCGTCCGGCGCAACCTACTCCTGGTTCAGGACCTCCGGATTCTACACAATTGGTGTTTTTGAATCCTGTTTTCATGATATCATTCAAATCTAAATCTTCACCTTCATCCCGAAGTGTGTCTAGAACGGTTTTTTGAGCCAAGCCATGTAGAAGCAGACGAGTGGAATCTGCTTTTGGATCGCAGCCAACAACCATTACTTTTTTCCCCATTTCGGCTAGGCCGGCAACTGTGTTTTGGGTAGTTGTACTTTTACCGATACCCCCTTTTCCATAGATCGCAATCTTTCTCATAATACTTAACCTTTGATAATTGAAATGTAATTTGTTTTGATAGTTTGAGTAATTTTCTATCAGTTATTAATAGAAAAGTATGCCAAAAAGCATACTTTTCATCAGACTCTGTTTTGTTATTAGAACTAGTGGTCTGTATTACAGAAGATTGTTTTTGTTTTTAATATCCAAAAATAAGGATTGCGTATTATGTAAATTATAATGAGGCCCTTCATTTAGGTAGTATTTTCTTATCCAATCTACAAAAATGTAGAGTCTTCCTACTTTGTATAACCATACTCTTCCCATAGAGGATTGTAACTATTACCCAATATATATTTCATGAACTTCTCAGCTTCTAGGTTTCGCATCGATTTTTTTATTAATACGCATGCTTGTTCGATTGGGGTGTACATTTCTTGAGGTATGATGTAGTACGTTCCTTTTCCCTTCATTTCGGGAGCTAACGCCAGTGATAGTGCTACAAATCCAATTTCAGCATTTCCGGTAAAGGCATATTGTGCTGCTGCGGAAATATTATCTCCATACACAATTTTAGACTGTAAATCTGAGAATAGATTCTGTTTCTTAAGAAACTCTACAGCCCGATCTCCGTAAGGAGCTGTTTCCGGTTTTGCTATGGAAATACGCTTTATGTTTGGATTCTTTAATGCTGAGACCCCTTGATTCAAGGGTATTGAACTACTCCATATGGCTAGTTTTCCATATGCATATGTACTTACTTTTCCGTATGTCATCCCTTGATTCTGTAGTTTTATAGGGAAGTCTTTGTCCGCAGCCATAAAAAGGTCATATGGGGCCCCATTAAGTAATTGTTGAACAAAAGTTCCTGAGCTGCCGAAAGTCACCTCAATTTTTATTCTCGGATTTTCTTTCTCATACTTTTCCTTTATTGCCATAAATACGCTTCGGAGATTTGCTGCTGCCGCTACTTTAAATGTTTTTTGAGCACTTACCGTCAGGCAAGTGACTATGATAGTAGAAAGTAATAGGATTCTTGGTTTCATTTAATTCAATTATTAATGGTTATTTATTATGATTTTAGTTTGAATTGACCCGTTTTTATGGTCAACATCAGATAGGCCCATCCTGGGGCCCGGGTATTGGTATTTGCTGAGTTTGTTTTTAGATATCGGCTATTGTCATTTAAGAGGTAACTGGACCATCCCCCTTCTACTGACACCCAACTATTCATCTTATATGTCAACCGGAAGTCAATTTCTGTTCCCAACGAAGTTCCATGTGCTGTATCATTGCGAATTATCTCTTTTGAGGTGTTGAAGACATGATAGCACAACTCATATCCGAATTTCTTGTTAAGAAGACCTGCAAATTGTCCATACACATCAATCAATCCTTGTTTGGGTAGAGTTGCAGTCCAATAGTCCATGGTTCCATTGAATGAATGAGGTGCACCGTACAACCATTGAAATGTTTTTATCATCTGTTCGTCTTTTCCATCGTCGCCCGAATACAGATCAGAACCAATGGTAATAATCAGTTTCGGAGAGCAGGTATAATTCATTTTAAGTGCTAATAAATATGAACGGAGATCTTTCGTGGCTGTGGCCTTTCCGAACTGAAAATAAGCGGTTGCGAAAAGATCGAATGGGAAGTTTTTGTTAAGGAACTTAATGTTTCCACCAGCGATATATCTGTGGTACATATCAACTGTTTTATCGGATGTAAGAATTCCGGTTACAGGATCTATTTTTGTCTGTTGAATTCCCTCATCCATAGCCAATGCGGATATCAGCCAATTGGCTCCGATTGGTTTGGATATCCACAAATAACCTAGATATCTATATTTCGTGGACCCGGAATAGATAGATTCTTTTGAAATAGTCTTATCGTTATTGTATGCCACTCCGAGGTTTGCGGTAAAAAGATTTTCCAACGCATAACTGAATAGAACAAGATCGTGGGATGTTCCTGTATTGCTCCAATTAGCATCAGAGAATATTCGTTTGTCATCATACTTGAGTGCTTGTCGTCCTATGGTTAGCGTTCCTCCCGGTATTAAAAGCAAATTGGCCCAAGCTTCTTGAATAGAAAGAGCACCGGAGGTGTTGACGGATTCGGAGTTAGTCCCTGATTCACCAAATGTTCTTGAATCTTGAATTGTCACCCCGGTTTTCAGGAAGCTGTTTTTATAACCAAGCATTAGGCGAGTTCTTTGTAACATAAATCCTCCGGGATCTTCTTTGCAGGTAATAGGGGAGCCGTATCCGCTACGGTATTCTGCTCTAGGCCATAACTCAAGCCCGATATTTAACTCGTGGGCATATAGTGTTATTGATGCAAACAGTAACAAAATGCCGATTATTCCTTTTTTCATATATGTATCCATAAACAATAAATTGAGAGTTATTGATAATTAAGAGACACCAACCGTTATCTTCCTGATGGATAACGGTTTGCTTAAAAAATGCGGAAATATTTCCGCAACTAGTTGCTAAAGCAAGCATTTATCAATATCCATGTTCATAGAAGAAATATATTGATTGAATTCCGCAGTTTTTCTTTCATAAAGTCTGATTAGCTCTTTTCCATAGGCGCTAACTAAGCAGCCCCCTCCATCTTTGCCTCCTTTGTGTTTAATCAGTATCGGAATTGGAGAAAGACGATTCAGCCTATCTGCAATTGTCCAGGCCTGTTGATACGACATATTACACTTTTTAGCAGCTGCATTGATAGACCTTTCTGCAATTAGAGCAATCAGTAATCGATGCTGGGACTCTCCCCAAAAAATTTCTTTGTTTTTGTAGATTGCAAATGCTCCTTTAATTTCAAAGGACAATTCTTTTTTTTCATAAAACCCGATCATCGCGACATCGTTTGCCTATCTTTTATCAATTTCTATGCCATAAAACATGATTTATTCATTTTCAACATGTTAAATAGTTGTCGATTGGAGTGATAGTTACGAAAATGTATTTTATTATTATAATAGCTACATATTGGTTATTTTGATACTTATATTGATTCATTGATTGTCAATTTGTCGCAATAAAAAACTTTTATGTTGCATTATGTCATTATATTAAATCCATTATCTTTGCACCGTGTTCTTTAATTGATAAGAAAATTTACTCTATGGCAATGCTTCAAATACGTCCTATATGTGAAAAAGAATGCGAGGCGAAGCAAGAACTCAATTTCCTCATGGAGATAGGGACCGAGCTTTCAAAGGGATCAGTAGATCTTAATTGCATAATTAAACGGCTTAAAAGACAGCTTAATGCAACATGTGTGATTCTTACTCTGCTTAATCGGACCACTAATAAGCTCTTTGTGGAGGAATCATTTGGTCCGCTTGATAAGGATTTAAGTAAATTGACCTATGAAATAGGAGAAGGGATAATTGGCTATGTCGTCCAGACTGGAGAGCCACAGGTTATTAGAAGTATATCTGAGTCGACAAAGTTTATGAATAAGCTTCATCTTCCATTAAAATCAAATGACAGAAATATTTCATTTATCTGTATTCCGGTCCATGAGAAAGGAAAGGTAATAGGCACTCTCAGTGCTCATAAGGTGTATTATGGAGTGCCCGACTTCAAAAATAATGTTCAATTGCTTACAATCGTGGCATCAATGATTGCCCGTACGGCCCGTAGGCGCTATGAGTTGCGAGAAGAGATAGAATCGTTAAAGAGGGAGAATAGTGAACTTAGAAAAGTTATTTCGGATCAGTCATATCCTTACATAGAGGGAAATTCTAGTAAACTGAAAGAGGTATTCGCTTTGATTGAGAGTGTCTCTCCTACGTCAACTACGGTTTTATTGAGAGGAGAAAGTGGCGTTGGAAAGGAACTTATCGCGGATGCGATTCATTTCAATAGCTTGAGAAAGAACAAACCATATATAAAAGTGAATTGTGCAGCATTGCCGGAAAGTTTGATTGAAAGTGAACTGTTTGGACACGAGAAAGGCTCATTTACAGGTGCCGACACATTGCGAATTGGGCGTTTCGAAGCTGCAAAGGGCGGAACTATTTTTTTAGATGAGTTTGGAGATATTCCTGCCAATGTGCAGGTGAAGCTTTTGAGAGTTATTCAACAGAGGGAAATAGAGAGGTTAGGAAGTACCAAGCCTATAAAAGTAGATGTCCGTATTATTTGTGCGACGAATAAGAATCTCGAGAAAATGATTGTAGAGGGAACATTCAGAGAGGATTTATACTACAGGATAAATGTGTTTCCGATATATATTCCGCCATTAAGAGATCGTTTACATGATATACCAGCTTTGGCAGATCATTTTATAGCTCGGTTTAATGAGAAAAACAGTAGAAACATAAAACGAATCACCTCTTCTGCCATTGATTGTTTGATGGTTTACCATTGGCCGGGAAATATACGAGAACTAGAAAACTGTATAGAGAGGGCTTGCATACTAACTACTGATGATGTAATCCACACATACAATCTGCCACCAACATTACAAACCGCGGTTTCAAGCGAAACAAAACAGCATGGATCGTTGGATATTATTATTGGCAAGATTGAAAAACAAGTGATCAAGGAGGCTCTGCTGATTACAAATGGAAATCTGACCAAGGCAGCAATTCATTTAGGGATTACAGAAAGAATTATGGGGCTTCGAATTCGTAAATATCAAATTGACCCAAAACGATTTAAAAGGAACAGCAATAATGATGGAGATTAAATTTAAAGATCAAGACCTTCTATTGTGCGATTTTACCGACCCGTATCATTGTGAGTCCCTTTGTAATTTGGTGAACGGATACATTGCCAATCCGATGGGAGGAGGTCCCCTTCTATCGGACCGTCAGAAGTTACATCTGCTTGATGGTCTTGAGTCTCATCCTCGGGCTATTGTCCTTTTTGTTTTATATGAAGAGAAGATTGTTGGTGTTATTAATGCATTTATGAACTTCTCAACCTTTAAGTGTAAACCGATGATCAATATTCACGATATATACGTGGCGGATAATTTTCGAGGGAAAGGACTTGGGAGAAAACTTATGCAAGGGATTGAAGAGATTGCCCACCTGCAAGATTGTACAAAAATTACTTTGGAGGTTCGAATGGATAATCTTGCTGCACAACAACTCTATATATCGGAGGGGTACGGTGAGGTTTCCGATCCGATGTATTTTTGGACCAAGATATTGTAAAATAATTTACTAATGGATGTAATTATATAAATGAATATGATTGAACAATATTGGAAGGACCAAGCATTTCAGTTTCTTTCTGAAGGAGAGGGATTTGTGAAGATACTTGAAAGGAGTCTATCCCGAACCAGTCGATTTAACAATGATCTTTTATTCAATCTTTCCGTAATGAGTTTTGAAAAATTGTTTGTTGCTTTACTTTCGTATTATGGGATTGAGGCTACTCACCATGCACCGCTAGCCCTCTACAGAGAGGCGCAGGCAGTCGATAGCTCCCTAACCGACAATATGAAACAAACAGCTCGACTGATAGCTTCTCATGAATCCATTTGTTCACTGGACGATAAGGGGTACTCAACTCCAACAGATGACGAATTGGGCAAAATTATTATCGGTCTAATAGAGATTAGAGATTACGTTTCTAAGAAAGTAAAGGTGTAGTAAAAATGAAAGAAGTTGATGCATTTGCCGTGAAGGCAAAAACATGGGATAATAATCCCGTACGAATGAATATGGCAGAACAATTCGTGTCGAAAATATCCGAAAGGGCAAACCCTCTCCAATCGCGTGTAATCATTGAAATTGGATGTGGAACAGGCTTAGTAGGCCTCAATTTTAAAGATTCCGCTTGCCATCTAATTATGGTGGATGTTTCTGAATCAATGCTTCGGGTTTTACGTGAGAAGATAGGGAAACCTACACATAACATTAGTGTTGTGCATGGCGAGATTGGTGAAATATCAGGGAGAGTTAAGGCTGATTTGATTATCGCATTTATGTCTTTGCATCATATAGAGGATACCGAACTCTTTTTCAAACAGGCGCATGATCGACTTTCAGAACAAGGGATATTGGTAATCGGAGATGTGGAAACCGAAGATGGAAGTTTCCATGCCGAGAATCCCGTTCCACATAATGGTTTTGATGTGGCCGAACTTAGCATAAAAGCTCAAAAGATCGGATATAAGGAAACACATCACGAATCGTTGATGACAATTGAAAAGGGAGGTCGTCTTTACAACCTTTTTTTCATGACACTAAGAAAGTGATTCGATCTTTTCAGAAAGACTCTTACAGCCACAAGATTCAATGAAAGATGGGACCCTCTCTCTTTTGTATGTGATACTATTTTATGATTATCCGCAATACTTCCTAAAAAGAATTGGCCAAAAAAAGTTGTAAAATAGTCCACAAAAAATTGCATATATCACTGATTTTCATTATCTTTATAGCTGAAACAGCATAAGGG
>JBKEBB010000236.1:0-3157 GCA_047972845.1 Bacteroidales bacterium | reverse complement strand
GACCACCGCCAGTTTTAAACTTAATGGATAATCCCTCTGACTGCGCCTGATATACAGACTCTTACAATTTACTTCCATAACTTACCTTCTTTTGTGTAACGCTATTTCAGGACGGGACAATAGGCTTGTATAGTTCCGAAGCTCAACGAGATCATACCGACCCATTCATTCGAACAGACGGCTGTAACCCAAAATTACATCCAAGAGGCATTGGCCACCTATTACGAAGAGGGAGGTATAAGCCCCGTCAGTCTCAAAGAAACGGTAGTTACAGCAAGAAAACAGGAGAGATTGAGCAGATCTGAACATTCTAGGTTTGTAGATGGGCGTGTATTTGTAGATGAATCTCCGATTAATAGTACACAAACATTAGGTTACTTGATTGGTCAGCTTCCAGGGGTTCAATACCGTAATGGAAGTGTATATGTGAGGGGACTTTTAGGAGCTTTATTTATTCTTGATAATATTACTCTACCATCAAGTACAATCGATTTAACTCTTCCTGCAACACTATTTGAAAGTGTCGAAGTGGCGAAAGGCGCAAAAGCTGCATTTTGGGGGGGAGAGAGGTGGAAATGGAGTCATTATCATTATGTCAAACAGAGGAAAAGATATGCCTCGTCCAGATAATCCCAGTATGAAATACTTTACGGCGAAAGGATATGAGAAGAAGGTTCAGTTCTATCATCCAAAATATGAAACAGACAGACCCAATTCCGCTTCCGACCGACGAACCACGCTCTATTGGAATCCGGACCTACGGTTTGATGAAAACGGAAACACCTCCGTCTCTTTCTTCACAGCCGATCGGAAAACCGATTATCGAATCGTTGTTGAAAGGATAAGCGGAGATGGAACGCCTGTTTATATGGAGAACACTTTAAGAGAACCCATAGAGTAAAGATTCGAATGGACACAAAAAAAGATTGCTCTCGAGAAGTCGGGAGCAATCTTTTATACATTCGAAAGAAATGACAATTATACCTTGGCACGTTCAATATATGAACCGTCGCGGGTGTCAACTTTTACATAATCGTTGATGTCGAGAAAAAGAGGTACACGAACTTCAGCACCAGTCTCCAATGTGGCAGGTTTCATGGTGTTGGTCGCTGTATCACCTTTGATTCCCGGCTCCGTATATGTAATTTGAAGAACAACGGAAGTAGGCATGTCGGCATAAAGAACGGTTTCTGTTTCGGCATGAGTTACTACTTCAACCACCTCTCCCTCTTTCATAAAACGAACACCATTGATCAGATTCTCATCAATAGATATCTGTTCATAGGATTCTTGATTCATGAAGTTGTATCCCATATCATCACGATAAAGGAACTGATAAGGACGACGTTCGATACGAACCTCGTTTACCTTCACTCCCGAGTTGAAAGTGTTTTCAATAACGCGACCCGTTTGTACGTTTTTAAGTTTTGTACGAACGAAAGCTGCGCCCTTCCCAGGTTTTACGTGCAGAAACTCCACAATAAAGTAAAGACCTCCGTTGTACTCGATACACATTCCATTTCTAAAATCTGCTGTTGTAGCCATAAAAAATTTAGTTAGTTATTTTGGTTCTGAGTGTTCACATTCAGAGTCAATGGTATGCACGATCGATTGAAAATGAGTAACCATCCATCGACCGCCAAAACCGCGTTACAAAGTGGATAGAATATCCATTGTATCGTACGCTATCATATATTCCTCGTCGGTAGGAACAACCATCACTACAACCTTAGACGCAGGTGTGCTAATGATAATCTCCTCACCACGGGATCCGTTGTTTTTTTCTAAATCAATCTCGACGCCCATAAACTCAAGTCCTGAAAGAACCTCTTTTCGCAGTTGGCATTGATTCTCACCCACTCCTCCTGTAAAAAGGATAACATCAACCCCTCCCATTGCGGCAGCATAAGAACCAATGTATTTGCGGATTCGATAGGTATAGGCTTCATAGGTCATCTTAGCGCGGGGGTTCCCTTCTGAAATGGCCGCGTCAAGTTCACGCATATCGGAAGATACTCC
The DNA here is from genome assembly GCA_047972845.1 of Bacteroidales bacterium. Taxonomy (GTDB): domain Bacteria; phylum Bacteroidota; class Bacteroidia; order Bacteroidales; family JBKEBB01; genus JBKEBB01. The sequence goes on along the minus strand of JBKEBB010000236.1, from coordinate 1,138 downwards.
GGAAAGACCAAGCAAACCACTCTGCTTATTGAGTAGGTTGGAAAGGCTGGAAGGGCCGATCATCTCTTTCTCCATGAGATAGATCAATGCTCCGGCATCGATATCTCCAGAACGTGTTCCCATGATCACTCCTTCAACGGGAGTTAATCCCATAGATGTATCGACCGATTTGCCACCATCCACCGCACATGCAGAAGCCCCATTTCCGATATGACAAGAGATCACTTTCGCTGTTTCATACGGAATGCCTGCTATTTCACACGCTCTTTTAGATACAAAACGGTGGCTCGTACCATGGAATCCGTAGCGACGGATGCCATATTTCTCATACAACGAATAGGGAATGCCATACATATAGGCCTTGGGAGGCATTGTTTGATGGAAGGCGGTATCAAATACCCCTATCTGCGGGACATCGTCCATCAATTCACGTACGGAATAAATTCCTTTGAGGTTGGGTGGATTGTGAAGAGGAGCCAGCTCGATACATTCCTCCATCTGTTTGATTACCTCATCGGTGATCAGTACACTTCGATTGAATTTCTCTCCCCCGTGTACCACACGATGTCCAACCGCGTCAATCTCTTTCAACGATTCGATACAGCCGTATTTTTCGCTGAGCATGACTCCTAAAATATATTCGATGGCGGCACGATGCTCAAGAATTTCTCCTTCAAGAATCAATTTATCTCCATTGGGTAGGGTGACTTTCAGGAATGACCCTTTCATTCCGATCTTCTCAACACCACCCTGGGCAAGAACCTCCCCGTTGGTCATGTTGAAAAGCTTATATTTAACCGATGAACTTCCGCAGTTCAGTACTAATATTTTCATTTCTTATTACAGTTTTGGATTAGAAATTTGTGCCGATGATATTCCAGTTCTCATCATACACATAAAACCCTCGCAGGGTCCTTATCCCGAACTGTTTAGCACGGAACAGACGCATCAGTACGGGTGAGGGTTTAAATTTCATATCTCCATATTCATTAAACATGTCTTCCATCAAACTTACGATCTTCTCAATACCAATGATGTCGGCAGAACGGAAAACTCCCATCCGATACCCCCATCCTTTACTCAAGATCTTATCGATGTTATCGACAGTTGCTACCCCTTCCATCAACATCTGACAAGC
>JBKEBB010000235.1:0-10449 GCA_047972845.1 Bacteroidales bacterium | reverse complement strand
GACCACCGCCAGTTTTAAACTTAATGGATAATCCCTCTGACTGCGCCTGATATACAGACTCTTACAATTTACTTCCATAACTTACCTTCTTTTGTGTAACGCTATTTCAGGACGGGACAATGAGGTCCTAAAAAAAGGAGCCGTCCTTTCACTCAAAAGGAGCATACGTTTGTATCAAAAGGAGCCGTCCTTTTGATACAAACGTATGCTCCTTTTTGCAGCTCCCAATAATGCGCAATAAAAAGAGGATTAAAACAACACGAGTAAGGCCCCTACTGCCCTATCCACTGCTTAAATTCGGTGGCTCGCGCTCGGGGTACAACGATTCGTTCGGGGGTAGAAACCACCAGCGACAGAGATAGCTTCTGTCCGAACCAGACAGAGATATCGTGCACAGCGGTACGACTGACGATATACTGACGGTTTACTCTGAAGAATTGAACCGGATCAAGTTGTTCGGTAAGCTCTTCAAGGGTCATATCCACGGCATGACTTTTCCCTTCAAGGGTAATGACCCGTACCATCTTCAATTCGGCATAAAAGCAGGCGATACGGTCGGTGGAAAGAGGGATGAGCTTATCTCGCTCCGCAATCAGAAAGTTACGTTTATACCCTACCTCTCCACGTACCGCATGAAGCAATGTGGAGAGTAGTTCGGGCGATAGAGTAGATGCTTGTGAAGAGGAGGATGGCTCGTCCTTGCGGGAAGAGACAAACTTATTCCACGCCTTTTCGAGGGCTCCCTTCGTAATGGGCTTCAACAGGTAGCCGATCGAATTGACATCGAACGCGCGTATGGCATATTGATCGTACGCCGTAGTGAAGATTACGGGACAGGTAATCGCAGTAGATTCAAAGATTGCAAACGAAAGACCGTCGGCCAGATGTATGTCCATGAATACCAAATCGGGCATCGAATGGGTGGAAAACCAGTCGGTGGCCTCATCAATCGACTGCAACACAGCTAAAATCTTTACAGAGCTCTCAATCTGCACCAGCAGATCCTGCAACGCGGTAGCCGCCATCGCTTCATCTTCCACTATCACAATTTTCTTCATTTCCATTGTAATGATTGTTTGTTATGGAGGATAGTCTGATTACCCGTGGGTATTCTCCAAGGGCATGGATACGGTAAACACATTCTCTTCATGGCGAATCTCGATCTCTTTTCCGGTCATCAGCCGGAACCGCTCGGACAGGTTGCGCAATCCGATCCCCTCGCCCGTGGAATCGTGTTTTTTCGCCGCTACCGGATTGGAGACGATCAATCGTCCCTCTTCGGTGCGAACAGTCACAATCAGCGGAATAGCCATGGTGATGGTGTTGTGCTTAACAGCATTTTCCAACACAATCTGCAAACAGAAAGGCACTACCGGAAGATCGAGAAAACGATCTTCCACCTCAAAACGGAAAGTCAACGCCTCTCCGTATCTAATATTCATCAGATAGGCATACGATTGTGCCACTTCTAACTCTTCGCGCAGCATAACCGTTTCACGCCTGCTGAATGAATGACGCAACAACGCGGTCATTTCAGACAGATAATCCTGTGCTTTCTCAGAATCAGAGGCAATGAGTGCATTGAGGGTATTGAGGGTATTGAAGAGAAAATGGGGGTCAATCTGACTACGAAGCGCATTGTACTGACTACGAATGTTTTCAGCGGCCAGTCGCTCAATCTCTATCAAGTGGGTTCGTTGTCTTTGATTAAGCCAAAAGACATTCGATAAAAGGACACAGATCAATGATGTCAGGGTGTATTGTCCTGCGAACATCCCACGCGCGGGATTAATAAAATGGTCAGGAATATCGAGAAAATAAACGTGAACATGAACAACTATAAAAACAGTCAACAGATAGAGTCCAAAAATGGACAAGTAACGCCATACACTCTTCACCCTTCTTTCCAACAATCCAGAATGTGCGATATAGAGCATAAAACCGATCAAAAAACAGAAAAACAGATTGAGAAAATACTCGGGATAGGTGGTGAAAAATTCGCCTCGACCGGGTCTTCCTCCGACACCGAAAAGCAGCGACATCAACAACGGAAAGTTAAGAACAAAACTCACCAATGCGGCTGTTGATAATCCGTTGCGGATTGCTCTGATTCGAAATGTGGTAGTCATGGATGGATGATAATGTTTCACTGTCAAAAGTAATTAAATTAATTTGAGAAATGAAGTCGACGTATGGAAAAAGAGAATTAACAGATATAATCCTCCATACCCACTGAATAGAGAGAATGTGAAGAGAGTTCAATTGAAACTCTCTTCACATTCTCTACAAATTACTCATACCTGAGTGCAACAATGGGATCGAGTTGCGATGCTTTTCGAGCGGGATACCATCCGAAGAACACTCCTGTGGCGGCACATACAAAGAAAGCAAGCGCGATGGCTCCGGAGCTGATGATAAAGGGCCACATCAACAATTGGGAAGCGACATAGCTTATACCTACTCCCAACACGATACCAATCAATCCGCCGATGAGAGAAAGAATGATCGACTCGACCAGAAACTGCATTAGGATACTGCTATTGGGAGCTCCGATCGACATACGGAGTCCAATCTCACGGGTACGCTCGGTTACGGTCACATACATAATGTTCATAATACCAATACCGCCTACCAACAACGAGATTCCGGCAATGGCCGATAAAAGGAGCGTAAGCATGCCTGTCACGTTGGAAATCATCGACAGCATTTCGGCCTGTGTACGTATGTCAAAATCCGCTTCGGCCGTTGGACTTAATTTGTGTGTACGGCGAAGGATGGATGTCAACTCCTCCACGGCCACATTGCTCAACTCCTCACTTTGTGCCGAGGCATAGATACTTTGCACATGAGTGATAGCAAGAATTCTCTTTTGCACCGTGGTATAGGGTAAATACACCACATCGTCTTGATCCTGTCCCATGGCATTTTGTCCTTTCTCCTCAAGAATACCAATTACCTTCAAGGGAATGGTTCCAAATCGAATGGTGGCACCGATGGGATCGCTTCCGTCGGGAAAAAGTTTATCGACAACCGTTTTTCCGATCAGACACACTTTTCCGGCGGTTTTCACATCATAATCCGAAAAGAGGGTACCTCGCTCCAACTCAATCTTTCGGATGGAGAAAAAGGGAATGTCAACACCCTGCAAAGTGGAGGGTTTGTTGTTAGTTCCATTAACCAACTGTCCGGCTGTGCTCACAGCGGCTGATACATCCAAGACATATTTTGCCTGCTGCTTGATCGCTTCCACATCGTCGATCGTCAAACTCTTGGCAGAGGTAGAGCCCATATTGATTCCTCCACGGTTCTGACTGCCGGGCATGATAAAGATCATATTACTACCCGAAGAGGATATCTCGTTTCGGATATTCTGGGTGGAGGCCGATCCGAGACTCACCATGGTGATTACCGATGAGATACCGATAATGATACCAAGCATGGTAAGGAAAGCGCGTGTTTTATTACGCATCAACGCCCGGTAGGCTATTGTGAGAAATATATACCATTTCATACGATTATGTTTTCTTTAGTGAGGGTGAGTATGACCCTATTAGTATATCGTGTAGGTGGATGAACATCTTAATCATTATCTGGATGCTACAAGCGGCTTAACGCTTCGGAAGCCGAAAGGGTCTCTACAGGAGCATCGGAAATAATCTTTCCGTCGCGGAGACGAATCGAACGGGAGGTGAAAGCCGCCACATCAGGTTCGTGGGTGACAAAAACAATTGTTTTTCCTTCGCTATTGAGTTGCTGGAAGAGAGACATAATCTCATAGGAGGTACGAGTGTCGAGGTTTCCCGTTGCCTCATCGGCTAACAGCATGATGGGATCATTTACCAATGCGCGGGCAATGGCCACACGCTGCTGCTGTCCGCCACTCAACTGATTGGGGTGGTGATTCATCCGATCGATCAATCCTACCTGTTCGAGGGCATGAATGGCTCGCTCGCGTCGTTCACGGCTCCCTACCGAATGGTTGTAGAGCAAGGGGAGTTCCACATTCTCCAATGCCGAGGTGCGGGGCAACAGATTGTAGGACTGAAAAACAAACCCGAGTTTCAGGTTGCGAAGACGGGACAACTCATCTTTGGTGCGTTTCGACACAGCGATACCATCGATGTAGTACTCGCCGGAGGTGGGTTGATCCAAACAGCCCAGAATATTCAACAGGGTTGATTTTCCGGAACCACTGGTGCCCATGATCGCGACGAATTCACCTTGAGTAACTGTGAAGGAGATGCCATCGAGGGCATGTACCGTTTCGCTCCCCATTCGGAATTCACGGCGGAGGGAGTCGATCCGAATGATTTCGGGCAAACCGTTCGATCCGGAATCGACTGCCCCACGTGATGTGAAACGATGTTGCAAGGGAAGTATGATGTTGGTTGTTTCCATAATTAATTGAATTGATTTGAGTCGTTTGAAGGATCAACGGACGGCGGTTACTTTTTAGCTCCCGGAGGGCCTGGGAATATACTAACTCCCTTTTCGTTGTTTACCATTCGCTCGATGCCGGTAACAATTTGCTGATTCTCTTCGATTCCAGTCAAGACGATGGAACGAATACCATCCGAAGCTCCAACGGTTACGGGGATTGCTTTCAATCCGGTTTCGGTACGAGTCCACACTTTGTTTCCTTTCAAGTCGACTCCTTCAATGACGTACCCCTTCAGCTCTTCAGGCTTGGGAGAGAAGTAGAGGGCTTCGGCAGGAACACAGATACCGCGGGGACTTTGGGTGGTGATGGTTACATTGGCAGTCATGCCGGGATAGAGTTTCTCATCGGGGTTGGGAACGGTTATAACCACGGTATAGGTAACTACGTTGGAGGTAACGGTAGGTTCCAATCGAATCTGTTCAACCGTTCCGGAGAACTCTTCACCGGGATAGGTATCCACTTCGAAAACGGCCTTCTGTCCGGTACGAACCCGACCGATATCGGCTTCGTCCACATTGGCTTCGATCTGCATTTTGGTCAAATCATTAGCGATGGTAAAAAGCGTGGGGGTATTAAAGGAGGCGGCAACCGTCTGTCCTTCGTCCACGGCCCGATTCAGCACACGTCCGGATATAGGAGAATAAATATCAGCATACCCGAGATTAACCAACGATTGGTTGAGATTGGCTTTGGCTTGGGTTACCGAGTTGTTGGCTACTGATAAACGGTTGGAGGCCTCCTCCATCTGCGCTTCAGTGGCTGCCTTATCGGCATAGAGTTTAGCGATACGGTCGTGATTCTGCTTGGCGTACAAAAGATTGCTTTCGGCATCACTGACTGATGCTCTTCGCTGTTGCACCTGCTCGGTCAGATTGAGTTTATCCAGTTCGGCAAGCAGTTGACCTTTTTCAACCTGAGAGTTGAAATCGACGTAGATTCGCTTCACGATGCCTGATACCTGAGTACCGACATCGACTTTGGTTACCGGTTGGATGTATCCGCTTGCCGTCACTGTCAGTTCGAGTTCACACAGTTCGGCTTTTTGTGTGCGGAAGTTGATTGGCGCCTCTTTCTTCCCCGTAAAGAAGATGGCTGCTGCTCCGGCTACGATCAGCACAAGTATGGAGCCGGAAATAATCGTTTTCTTTTTCATATTCGTATAGTTATATTGTTATTTGCGATGAAATGTTCTGAAACTTATAGCGTGATTTCTTTTCCCATATAAACATCGACCACCTTACGATTGAGGATGTAACTGTATTTGCTCTGTATAAAATCGTTGAGTGCGGAGAGGTAATTGGTCTGCTGTTGTAGAAGATCGACAGCGGTAATACTGCCCGCTTCAAACTTGGATCCATACACACGGAATACCTCTTGTTGTGCTTTGTGTTTGGTAGTGGAAGCGGTGTATTTGTTGTGGGTGGAGATTACGTTTTGATACTCCTGCTCAAGTTGTTTGCGGACATTCAACCTTGTCTGCTCCGCTTCGAGTGTTGCTTGTGATTCGGCATAACGATTTTGTTTGACCGACGATTGAGTTTTCCCACGATCCCACAATGGAATAGAGATAGTCAACGCGATCTGCTCGTTTAATCGGTTGCCAAACTGGTTTCCCCATGAGGTGGCTCCACCCGAATAGCCCGATCCGACGGAACCGTTAATCGAAACAGTCGGCAGATAAGCTCCTTTACTGATAGAGGTTTGCATGCGGGCAAGTTCAATGTTGCGCTCGCTGAGTTGGATATCGGGCAACCAAGCCATTGTCTCTTCAATCACAACGTCCAAACCTGGAAGATCGAGTGTTGTAAATGAACGTGAGGTGTCGGGCGGTATAATTTCCAAAGGGGTATTGGCATCGATGGAGAGATAGTTTTTGAGTTGAAGCAACGAATTGTTGCGTGTAATCTCGGTATTGATCACATTATACTTGTCGGTGGCATATTGCGATTCGAGCAATAGGTAGTCGCTTTCCAGAATCTGTCCCGCCTTGAACTTACTCAATCCTTGCACCACCTGCTCACCACTCACCCGCTCCACTTCGCGTTGATACCTCAACAACTCATCATTCATCAATATTGAGAGGAAGGATTGAATGACATTAAGCATCAATTGATTTTGCGCTTGAGCTACTTTCGTATCCGCTAACGACGACTTCATCTTATTGAGTCGAATACTGTTCCAGTTTTGTGAACCGTTATAGACCGTAACCGATGTGTTGAGCGAATAGTTCCCGGAAGCATTCGTTCCACCCGTAACATCATCGTGGCTGTTCAACACCGATTGGGAGAGCGAAGCTGAAAGATTGGGAAGCAGGTCGCGTTTGGACTGAGCCACCGTTTCGTCGGCACTTTGTTTACTTATTTGCAAAACTTTTTGGTTGATGTTGTTGCCAACAGCATACCCAATGGCCTCTTCGAGGGAAAACTTCAATGGCTGGGGACTATTCTCCTGCGCGGATAGAATGAAACTTGCCATTGCCAGTGAGAGAGTAATAAATCGTTTCATAACTTATTTTCTAATATTGTATTGGGTGATATGAATTGAGTTTAGAGTTCAATTACGATGCAAAGAAAGAGTCCCGACACACACTCTTTATATAAAAGTGTACCGAAATGGATAAACCAAGGAATGAAATGACTTAATAAAAGGGGTGAAAAGAGTGGCTCTTCATACGAAGAGGATAGATTCGATACTCAAATACAAACAAAAAAAGTACCTTTGCGGAGGAATGTTTCTCTGTATCTCAACTGAGAAAAACGTTCTGAATTAAAGACTGAACATGAAAGAAGAATGGTTTCCGGTGGTCAACGAAGCCGGAGAAACGATAGGAAGCGCGACACGTAAAGAGTGTCACGACGGATCAAAGACACACCTGCATCCGGTGGTGCATCTTCATCTGATCAATCCGGCGGGAGAGTTGTACCTGCAATACCGTCCGGCACATAAAGACATCCAACCCGATAAGTGGGACACGGCAGTCGGAGGACACGTTGATCTGGGTGAAACCGTCGAACAAGCATTGATGAGAGAGGCGTTCGAGGAGCTCGGCCTCACCGATATCACCCCTCGATTTGCCTATTCGTATCTGTTTGAATCGGAAGTAGAACGGGAATTGGTATATACCTATATTTTGGAGGGCGACTTCACTCCCCGTCCCAATGAAGAAGAGCTCGGAGGCGGTCGATTTTGGACAATCGAAGAGATTGATCGGTCGTTGGGTAAAAACAGATTCACCCCCAACTTTGAAGAGGAGTATCGTCGGCTCAAACCATTTTTGAAGAAACAATAGGTTGATAAGAACTATACAATAGATACAATATGAAGTATTTCATCATAGCGGGAGAAGCATCGGGCGATCTGCACGGATCAAACCTGATGGCAGAGATAAAGAAACAGGACACGGAAGCGGAGTTTTGCTTCTTTGGTGGCGATCTGATGGTAGCTCAAGGCGGCACATTGCTGAAACACTTTCGTGAGATGGCCTTCATGGGCTTTATCACTGTCGCGCGAAACATCCGCACCGTGCTGCGTAACCTCACCGACTGCGAACGTGCGATTGCCGAATACCGTCCTGATTGTCTTATCCTGATCGACTATCCGGGATTCAATCTCCGCATTGCTAAATACGCCAAAGAGAAGTTGGGATTACGTACCTATTATTACGTCTCTCCACAATTGTGGGCATGGAAAGAGGGGCGCATCAAGACCATACGTAAGTACGTGGATGAACTCTACTGCATTCTACCCTTTGAAGTGAACTTCTACAAACGACACAACTACAAGGCACATTACATGGGTAGCCCGGTAGTTGACGCGGTAGAGAATCATCCCTATCACGGAGAAGGATTCGGCCATTTCGCCCAAGAGATCGGATTGAGTTCTGATCCGATAGTCGCCCTTCTATGCGGAAGTCGGCGTCAAGAGATCAAAGACAATCTTCCAATCATGCTGGAAGCAACGAAGCATCTGACCGATCATCAGCTAATCATTGCCGCGGCTCCGGGTATTGAGCGCGAATACTACGACTCCTTTATTAAAGACTATCGTGTAACTATCCTGCAAGGAAGCACCTACCGCATTCTGGAGCAGGCTTCTGCCGCATTGGTCACATCGGGCACTGCCACTCTTGAGACCGCGCTCTTCAGAGTGCCGCAAGCGGTCTGTTACTATGTGAAAGGGGGCAAGTTTGTCTATTCGCTCTACCGTATGCTGATCAAGGTTCGCTACATTTCGCTGGTCAACCTAATCGCCGACGAGCGGGTGGTGAAAGAGTTAGTGGCGCACAAACTGACGGTAGAGAGTGCCCGAAAGGAGATCAACCGACTTCTCTTTGATAACGGTTATCGGGCAAAAATGATGAAACGATACGAACGTATAATCCAACTCATCGGAAAGAGCGGAGCCTCGCAACGAGTAGCCACATCAATCGTAGAAAAGGCAAAAGCCGATTTGCAGAATAAAAAACAGGGGTAGAAAGCCATATATGCTAACCACATATGTCCCTACCCCTCGATATTATAAATAGGATTCTACTCCCTGATCCAGGCCTGCGTTCTTCCCAACAAACCGGTTGAGTCGAGCGAACCGCGAAGACGCAGTTTCTTTCCACCGTCTTCAAGCTGAGCACGACAATAATATACTTTGCCGTTTTGAGGGTCGAGTATCCATCCTTTTACGTAGCGGTCGCCATCTTTCTTCAACTCGTTCAATATCCGCATTCCTACGATCGGTTTGTTTTTCAAATCTCCTTCGCAATTTTCACACAAGCTGTCATTGGGTTTCGACAACAGCTGAACCACCTCTCCCGAATAAGTTCCGTCGGATGCTTTAAAAATACGAACAATCGATTTAGGAGTTCCATCTTCATTGATAGTCTTCCATCTTCCCTCTATACCAGTCTGAGCCACTGCGCAAAGGGCAATTACAAACGACAACACGCTCAACACAAAGATTCGTTTCATAGTTTTGGTCATTATTATTGATGATCAGGTTACAAAAGTAACATTTTCCTAAATAAACAATCGATTTCACGAAAATGTTATAGAAGCGGAGAAATTTATTCAGTGTTAAATAGCTGTTAAATCAATCGCAACAATAGTGCCTTAATGCAACAAATATGGCATCATTGCATCTATATCTACAGAAATAGCTCAAAAATTACAAGTAAATTATAGTTCTAACACTGCAAGATTATGAAACGAGTAACTCAACTTATTCTAGCTTCAATCCTATTTATTTCGGGTATGACGCTCACATCTTGTTCGGATGGATATTCATTAGACAACTACATTGTGGTTGTAGGTACGGTAGTTACAACCGACAACAGTTCGTATTACATCGAAGAAGACGACGGCACCAAGCTGTGGGTTGCCGCTACAATGGACTACTACCGTCCACAAAACGGCAAAAGAGTAATTGCCAATGTAACATTGCTTTCGGACAAAAAAGGAGAATTTGACCACTACATCCGTGTCAACTCCATCTCTCATATTCTTACCAAAGAAACGATTCAGCTGACCGAAGCTAATCAAGACAGTATCGGCAACGATCGAGTTAAGGTGTTGGACATTTGGTACGGAGGAGGCTATCTCAACTTCATCTTCGGAGCCAATGTTGGTGGATATGCCAACCACTTCATCAATCTGGTTGAAAATACCCTCGTTACTCCTCCCAATGATGGCGAGGTTCACCTTGAGTTCAGACACAATGCCAATGAAGACCCCGAATACCGTGCCCAGCAGTTTATCGTAAGCTTCAATATCGACAAATTTCTCAACGAAGGCGAAGGTGGTGTGAAAACGTTTGTAATCAAAGCTAACACCTTTGGTGAGGGTGAGAAAGAATTCACCATCGAAATCAATCCAACCAAAACCAAAGTTGATTTGGGCAACGAAGAGATATTCGTAGCATCCAATGAATGGGAATGATTTCACTTTTCTATTATTGCGGAAAGGTAGGAGAACAGATGTTTCTCCTGCCTTTTTTTATGTCCTATGTTGTTAATTTCT
>JBKEBB010000212.1:0-5432 GCA_047972845.1 Bacteroidales bacterium | reverse complement strand
ATGGATGATACCAAAGCCGCCGGAAAATCGGAGGTGAGTGGTGCTGATACCTTCTTGCTATACGACACCTACGGATTTCCGCTCGACCTTACCGATCTGATCCTTCGCGAGAACGGATTGAGTGGAAACAAGGCCGAGTTCGATGTTGAAATGACCAAACAAAAAGAGCGTGCCCGCAATGCCGCCGCTGTGGAGACCGGCGACTGGATTGTGGTGAGTGAAGGCGATTCGAAGTTTGTAGGCTACGATATGAACGAATGCGATACCGAGATCCTTCGTTACCGTAAGGTGAAACAGAAAAATCAAGAGTTTTATCAACTTGTACTCTCCAATACTCCGTTTTATGCCGAAAGTGGAGGCCAAATGGGCGATACCGGATGGCTCACCGACGAGGAGGGTGCTGCCGTTGAGGTAATCAATACAAAAAAGGAGAACAATCTCCCCGTTCATTATACCAACACCCTTCCCTCCAATCCTTCGGGAACATTCAAGGCTCGTATCAATTTTGACGACCGTATGGCTACCGCATGCAACCACACCGCTACCCACCTCATTCACGAAGCTCTTCGTCAAATATTGGGTACTCACGTGGAGCAGAAAGGTTCGATGGTAGGTCCCAATCTACTTCGTTTCGATTTTTCTCACTTTGCCAAAGTGTCTGATGAGGAGATTCGCAAGGTAGAACAGTTGGTCAATGCTAAGATACGTCGCAATGAGCCGTTAGAGGAATTTCGTTCCATGCCTATCGATCGTGCCAGAGAGATGGGGGCGATGGCCTTATTTGGTGAGAAATACGGCGATGAAGTGCGCGTAATCAAATACGGCACTTCTGTTGAGTTGTGCGGAGGAACACACGTTCACGCCACCGGATCCATCGGAATGGTGAAGATCACCAGCGAAAGTTCCATTGCAGCCGGTATCCGTCGTATCGAGGCTGTTTCGGGAGCTAAAGTGGAAGAGTTGATCTATTTCGTGCAAGATACCTTGCAGGATGTTCGTGAGCTTCTAAACAACGCCCCCAATATTGTTCAGGCTGTTCGTAAAGAGTTGGATTCAACCGCCGAATTGCGCAAGCAGGCCGATGAGTTTATGAAACTGCGAGTGGCTCAAGTCAAAGAGATGGTGTTGAAAAACGGTTATACAAAGAATGGAGTAGTGGTTTACACCCTTCAAGGTGAGTTTTTGGGCGATGTAGTTCGTAATGTCTCAGCCCAATTGCGTGCCGAACTGACTGCTAAGGCTATTTTTGTGGCCGGGGTGGTTGATCATGGAAAACCATCGCTTACCGTCATGCTGACCGATAAGGCGGTTGAGAGCGGATTAAACGCATCTACGCTGGTGCGTGATGCTGCCAAATTGATTCAAGGCGGTGGTGGTGGACAACCCTTCTTGGCTACTGCCGGAGGTAAAGAGGTGAGTGGATTATCCGCTGCCGTTGATAAAGTGATCGCATCGCTCGATTAATTAGCCATTTAATTACAATCAATAAAGGAGGTTGTTTCCATAGCGGAAGCAACCTCCTTGCATTTTATTTCCCTTGAGCGCGTAGCTCTTCATTATATTCTGTTTCCTACTGATTTATCCTTTTAAGTTACTTCTTTAGTATTCCTTTATCTCTCTCTTATTTTGCGCTCGTGACGGTTCTGAAAAAAGGAATATACGTTTTGTGTGAAAGGAATATACGTTTCAACCAAAAGGTCTGCTCCTTTTTATATAAACGTATATTCCTTTTTTGCACTGTTCCGATCCGCTACTGATACTTAAAAATTGGCCAGCTCTCAGAAGATGCCTTAGCTAATGCAATATATGCGGAATTAGATTTTTTATTCCTCGAATTCCGATGTACTTTTGTAGTCAATATTTTCTATTTATACCCTATACCGCATGAATTTTCCATCCACACTATTAGAAGATGCCGTTAACGAACTGTCCAAACTGCCCGGTATCGGAAAACGATCGGCATTGCGTTTGGCGCTTTATCTGTTGAGGCAGGATCCTCAGGTGGGGGTTGCGCTGGGAGAATCGTTGATTCGGCTGACTCAAAACATTACCTATTGTACGGTTTGTTACAATGTGTCCGACACTGAGGTGTGCTCGATTTGTGCCAATCCTTCTCGGGATTCGTCTGTTGTATGCGTGGTGGAGAATGTGAAAGAGGTGATGGTGATTGAAAATACTCATGTGTTTCAAGGATTATATCATGTGCTGGGGGGGGTAATCTCACCAATGGATGGTGTTGGTCCATCGGATCTGGAGATTGATAGTCTGGTAGAACGTGTGGCCAAAGGAGGTGTCAAGGAGGTGATTCTGGCTTTGAGTACCACCATGGAGGGCGATACGACCAATTTCTACCTATTTCGCAAACTTGCCCCATATGATGTGAAAGTGACCACGATTGCCCGAGGTGTGTCTGTGGGCGATGAGCTGGAACATGCCGATGAGGTGACTCTCGGCCGATCGATTGTAAACCGAATCTCGTTTACCGATTCCTATAAAATATAACATTCCCGATTCGATTGTTGAATGAAGGTTACCCTTATAACAGCCTGTCTCAATAGTGTAACGACCATTGCCGATACGATTGAGAGTGTCTTGGAGCAGTCACTTCAACCGTTTCAATATATCATAGTGGATGGAGGAAGTGTGGATGGAACGTTGGCTGTTGTGGAATCTTACAGAATGAGATTTGAGGGGCGTATGCAGATTGTCAGTGAAGCCGATGAAGGTATCTATGATGCGTATAACAAAGGGGTCGCTCTTTCGAATGGTGAGGTGGTGGGGTTTCTCAACGCGGATGATCGGTTTGCCTCTTCTTCAGTGTTGGAGCGAATGGGAGTATTGTTCGAGGACTCAACATGTATGTTGGGATATGCCGATATGATTGTAATAGACAGGTATGGGGAAAGGATTGTACGCGAATGGAGAAGTCGATCCTTCACTCCCCAACGGCTTAGATGGGGATGGATGCCTCCACCTCCTACTTTATATGTCAGAAGAGAACTATTTGATCGGATTGGTGGTTTTGATGTGAGTTATCCGGTGAGTGCCGATTACGACCTTATTGTCAGGGCCTTTTTAGAGGTAGGGGAGAAGGGAGCGAGATATCTGCCTGAATGTACGATACTGATGCGAAGTGGCGGGGTAAGTACTCGGATGGAGAATATTCCATTGATGATGCGGGAAAATTGGCGCACGATCCGAGCCCATCGAATAGGCGGAGTGGGAACACTGATCGTGAAGAAACTGAGGAAGATTCCTCAGTTTCTTGCTGTAAGGATAAAAAAATCCCTACAGGGTAGAGATCATATGAACTGATTCTGATGATCTAAACGCTGTAGGGAAAGTGGGTGGGGTCATCCGAGTTAGCGTTGGCGAGCGGCTCTTGCCTTTTCCACCATCTCCTCGTATTTCTTGAATTGCTCTTCTGAAAAGACTTTTTTCAGTTCACTATTCATTTTGTCTCTCAACTCTGTCATTTTCTCTCTGTCAAAACTGCCTGAATCACGCATTTTTTGCATTTCAGTCATCAAATTGGTGCTGAGAGTTTTGAATTTCTCTACTTGCTCATCGTTTAGTTTTAGCTCCTGCTTCAATTCTTCGGGTTGGAACATCATTCCTCTGCGGGGCTGTTGTGCCATTACTACGGTTGAAAGAAACATGACTACCGCGATCAAAAATAAATTTCTTTTCATAATTAGAGTGTCGATTAAGTGATTAATATATGTGAGATTGCGTCCGCATATAAAAGTTTAATGAGGGATCAAAAAAAAGTCTGTAAACAACAAAAAAGCCCGTGAATCACTTCAGGGGCTTTTCGTAAACTTGTACAATCAAACTTAATTATATCAATAGACTTTGTGGTTGAAATAAAGAATTAATCTTTCTCGTTACATTTATATGACACAAAGATAGATCAAAAAGTTTAATTGTAGCATTCGTATTAACATAAAATCGTGCAGATTTAACAATTTCACGCACTGATTACCCCAAAATTGCGTTTTTCCCTCCCATTTCTATCACTTCGAGGTCTTTGATTGTCCCTTTTTCGAGGGTGAAACGGATGATTGTACGCACGGTGTGAAAGCCATATATTCCCGCGGCACCCGGATTGATGTGAAGGAGTCCGAGTTTTGGATCATTAATAACCTTAAGTATATGGGAATGACCGCATATGAATAGCTTTGGGGGCTTGTTGAATATCTCGGGAATAACCTCCGGAGCATACTTTCCGGGGTATCCGCCAATGTGAGTTAACCATACATCTACACCTTCAACAGTGAAGCGAAGATTCTTGCTGATTTTAGAGCGGAGAATTTGTCCATCGCAGTTCCCATAAACAGCTCGAACGGGCTTTAGGCGTTTCAGCTGTTCCAATACCTCTTCTGAGCCAATATCTCCGGCGTGCCATATTTCATCACATTTGCTAAAATATTGAATGTAACGATCATCCCAATGGGAATGTGTATCTGAAAGTAGCCCTATCCGCATTGTTTTGTTTTAGATTGCCTCGGAATTGAGCTCTCTGAACCGTTTTCTGTATTCGAAGGGAGGCATCTTTTTATATTTCAAAAATTGACGATTAAAGTTGCTGAGGTTTCTAAACCCTGAATCGTATGCAATTTGGTTAATTGTTTGGCTTGAATTAACAAGTAGCTTGCAGGCGAAACTAATTCGAATCTCGATTAATGTTTCGATAATCGATTTGAGAGTGTGCCTTTTGTAATAGCTGCATAAAGTGGTAGGCCTTAAATGTACCAGCGAAGCAATCTCTTCGAGGGTCACTTGTTTGTTGAAGTTGCTCAACAGATAGCTGTAAACCTTGTCCACAATCTCGTTGTTACTGATCTGTGGTGTTTCAAGATCTATTTCGCTCATGATCGAGATGTTTTTCTCGTTGCTGAGCTGATTGAGGAGAAGGTAGAGTGAGGTGAGTTGAACGATCCCCATCGATTCACTCATTTTCTTCATAGTGTCATACACCTGTTTCTTTGTTCTGGGATCTTGACAGTGGATTCCGTAATTACTTGCTTCGAGCATTTTCTTGACTAAAAGAAACGCTTCCGACTCGATCAGTTTGGAGGAGAAAATGTCAGAAGAGAATTGAATCACCCACCAATGGCAATCATTCTTTAAATTGGGGATGTCGGTTTTTTCGAATATGAACAAGTGAGGTGTGTTGGGTCCAATGAGGGTTAGGTCGTTTTTGCCGAACTCCTGCATACTTTCTCCAATAAGTTTCTTTCCTTTCCCGCTTTCTATATATACCAATTCGAATTCGGGATGGGAATGCCAACCGATTCCAATTTCTTCTTTGTGGAATTCTCTCACATTGAAGCAGCTGTCGCTTCCGTAAAAAATCTTTTCTTCAATCATGGTAGGTAATGTGTGTTTAAGGAGATATAGATTGGTTTTAGGGGAGCAAAATAATACTA
>JBKEBB010000135.1:0-12151 GCA_047972845.1 Bacteroidales bacterium | reverse complement strand
ATTTACGTAATATCAGATTACCCTAATTTTTTTGAATAGCACAACATCAACCATCAATAAAAACAGACTATGAGATACCGCCAACTTTGCGTCCATACTTTTCTTTCGACCACCCCTAATTATAAATCAGCGATTATTGATTGTAATAATATAAGAACATATCATATAAAGGTGATTAATGAGCAAAAAATGTTGTCAAAAGAATCTTTGAATGATTTCATTGGATTTTATAACGT
The DNA here is from genome assembly GCA_047972845.1 of Bacteroidales bacterium. Lineage (GTDB taxonomy): Bacteria > Bacteroidota > Bacteroidia > Bacteroidales > JBKEBB01 > JBKEBB01. The sequence goes on along the minus strand of JBKEBB010000135.1, from coordinate 11,915 downwards.
TGCTGATTTTATTGAGAAAGTTAGTTTTGAGATCTTTAAAGAACATAAGAAAAGCATCAATATGATGATTATGCGTTATTTTCAAAGTAATTATTTAGAAGGGGCTTCTAAATATCTTATACTTTACGGAATATTGGAGCTAGGTTTAAAAGGTCTGAAAGTTGTCCGTGAGGAATTTAATAATAGTAAGCGAATAAAACAGGTATATGAGAATGAGTTATTAACTGCTATTCTTGAAAAAAAAATAATTAACGAGTCCGAGGAAAATGAGTTTAAAAAAAGGTGGATTGCAGTAGGTAACGATTTAATATGGAAACCTGCACCAAGAATGATGTTAATATTATTTGAGAAGTTCAATTTAGATTATGGGAAGATAGATAAATATATTAATGAAGAGTGCGATAAAGATACAATGGAAAAGAAAAAAGAGGGAGCGTCTGATGAAGAGTGCGATAAAGATACAACGGGAAAGGAAAAAGAGGGAGCGTCTGACAAACAAATAAATGAAGTGAGCAATAGTAAAGACAATAAGAAAATAAATGATATGTTTACGTTGAGAAATAGTATAACACACGGAGGTTCTACTCACGTCAGAGAGAGTATTAATGATATACTTTCATTGATTGTTAGAGTTTTGATATTAAATAAGATGGGAGTGAATGATGTGAGGATTTGTAATTCTATTCTTTATCATGATATAATTAAAAGCTAAATACAAATTAAAAGAGGAGTTTATCGAATTAATATTTGGTTTTAGTTGAACTGCCAACTTGTAAGGTTGAGAACTTAGGAGTTTTAAAATAATAAATCATTATATCTTCTTTTATTGAGTAATCATTTATGGGGAGTGAGTGTGAATGAATCCCCTTTTGTGGTGATTGTGCCGACGGGGAATGTTGGTTATTTTTGCAACGCAAAAATAGGGTATGTGAAGCGAGGGAAATAATCAAACGATTCAACACGAGCGAGGGTTCGATCGTTGTGATGATATAGCATGCCATATACCGTTGGTAAAAGAATGTATATTACTATGAAGTTATCTGAGTTGAAGACGGGAACGTCCGCGTATATAGTGAAGGTTTCCGGTAGTGGGGCTTTCCGTAAACGTATTATCCAAATGGGGTTTGTGAGGGGACAGAAGATCAGTTGTCTCTTCGAATCTCCGTTGAAAAACCCTGTATCGTACAAGATTATGGGGTATGAGGTGTCGTTGCGTCGAAGCGAAGCGGAGATGATCGAGGTGGTATCCGAAAAAGAGTGGGTGGCGCCAGTCGATATTTCATGTGGTGATTCTCTATCGGGATGTTCGACTTCGTGCGGATGTTATGCCAGTAAGCGTGCCGTTCCGACAGCCACCAACCAGATCAACATCGTGTTGGTAGGCAACCCCAACAGTGGGAAAACCTCTCTGTTTAATGCCCTGTCGGGCGGACGTGAACATGTGGGGAATTACAGCGGTGTAACTGTCACCGAAAAGACAGGACGTTTTTTACACAAAGGATACCAAATCAATATTACCGATTTGCCGGGCACCTATTCGCTGTCGGCCTACTCGCCCGAAGAGCGATATGTGCGTCATTACCTGCTGGACAACAGACCCGATGTGATTGTGAATGTGTTGGTGTCGTCCAATCTTCAGCGAAACCTCTATCTCACAACCGAGTTGATGGAACTCGATCAACCGATGGTAGGGGCGCTGAACATGTATGACGAACTTATGAAAAACGAAACGTATCTCGACTACGAACAGCTCGGTACGATTATGGGCATGCCGATGGCTCCAGTGGTGGCAAAGGCAGGAACCGGGTTGGAGATGCTGATGGATAAGGTGATCGAGGTATATGTTACCCAACAGCGGGCTTCTTCGTGGACGGATGTAGATTACGGAGCCAATGTGGAGGCGGAATTGAGACTGTTGTCAGACGCCATATGTAAAGACACCGATCTTCAACAGTTTTCCCCACGTTATTGGGCGATTAAATTGCTTGAACGGGACGAGGAGGCCGCTAAACAATTGGGATCATCGCCCGACTACGAAAAGTGGGTCGAAATGCGCGAAGCATCTATTAACCGAATTGTTTCAACCTCCGAAGACGATGTCGAAACCGTAATCACCAATCGGAAGTATCTTTTTATCAACGACGCGCTTCAGAAAACGTTGCGTAAAGGAAAAAAAGAGGCCAATCCCCGCACGCGTATCATTGACAGTGTGGTGACTAATCGTTGGGTGGGTTTCCCCATATTTATCTTTCTGATGTGGCTCACCTTTTCCACCACCTTTGTTGTCGGAGCCTATCCGCAAGATTGGATCGAATCGGGAATAGAGGTGTTGAGCGATTCGCTCTTAAACTATATGCCTGAGGGAATGCTTCGCGATTTGCTTGTCGATGGAATCATTGGGGGAGTTGGCAGTGTGATTGTTTTCATTCCCAATATTCTTATTCTCTACCTCTTTATCTCCATTATGGAGGGAACGGGATATATGGCGAGGGCTTCATTTATAATGGATCGTATAATGAGCAGTATCGGGCTGGACGGGAAGTCGTTTATTCCTCTACTGATGGGCTTTGGGTGCAATGTGCCCGCCATTATGTCGTCGCGCACGATTGAAAACCGAAACAATCGGCTGATCACCATTCTTATCAACCCGTTCATGTCGTGCAGTGCCCGACTTCCGGTCTATATCCTGCTGGCTGGCACCTTCTTTCCCAACCATGCAGGATTGGTGATTACTGCCCTCTATCTACTCGGCATCGTGATTGCCGGAATTACGGCGGTGGTGTTGAGTAAGGTGTTGGCCGTGAAGGAGCGCTCTCCCTTTGTGATCGAGTTGCCCCCTTACCGCATCCCTACCACTCGATCCATTCTCAAACATTTGTGGCACAAGAGTGAGCACTATATGAAACGCATCGGGGGGATTATTTTGGTTGCTTCGATCATCATTTGGGCGTTGAACTATTTCCCGATTAACACCGCCTCGCCTCTGGAGGGTGGAGTGGTGGAACACCAAGAGTCGTATCTGAACCGTATCGGAAAGTTTTGCGAACCGGTGATGGAGCCCCTCGGATTGAATTGGAAGGCATGTATCTCGCTGTTGTCGGGAGTTGCCGCCAAGGAATTAATCATTAGTACGATGGGAGTGCTTTATTCGGGAGGGGACGAAACAAGTCTGGCAGGGACACTTCAGTCGTCGGGCGATTTTATGGTGCCATCCGCCATTGCCTTTATGGTCTTTATTCTCCTCTACTTTCCCTGTGTGGGAACATTGGCGGCAATCACCAGTGAAACGGGTAGCCGCATTCGATGGAGTCTCTTTTCCGTTCTCTATAGCACCTCCATAGCGTGGGGCATGGCATTCCTCTTTTATCGGATCGCCTCGCTGTTTTAATCTCATTGTATCAACATTTATATGGATAAAGCCGGAAGAAATTCCGGCTTTATCCATATTGTTAGGTATAGATTGGGATGATTATACCTAAAAGTGGGAATTGACCACCATCTAAGACCCGGGTACCTTTGCATTCGAAATTAACAACATGTGAATGCAATGAAATATACTCAATTACTTTTTCTTTTACTCTTCTCTGTTTCCACTACGGTAGTGGGACAAAATAATAAATTCAGCATATCCGGAATGGTGACGGACAGCACCACCCACGAACCCTTAGTAGGCGTATATGTAACAACAGGTAAGCTGGGTGCTCAAACCGACTATGATGGGAAGTTCATTATTAAAGATGTTCCCGCGGGAGAGGTGTCTCTATCGACCATGTACTACTCATCCTACGGGAAGGTAAATAAAACCCTTACTGTAAAAAGTGATACCACGGTGAACTTCACTCTTGCCGAAGCCTTTTTGAATGTAGGCGAAGTGGTAGTGACCGGAACAAGAACGGAAAAGCGTTTGTCGGAAGTTCCGGTGTTGACAACGGTTATAAAAGACCGGGAGATTCTGAAAGCGGGAGCGGTCTCTACGATGGAGGCTCTTCAGGACAATGTGCCGGGAATCGTCGTTACTCCCAACGCGATGGGAAACAATATGCGGATCAGAGGACTGAACAGTAGATACATCTTGTTCTTGGTGGATGGTGAACGGATGGTGTCCGAAGGAGCGGGAGGCAACGTGAATTTGGATCAGATAGATGTGAATAACATAGAACGGATCGAGATGGTAAACGGAGCCGCGTCGGCACTCTATGGATCGAACGCGGTGGGAACTGTAATCAATATCATAACCAAAAAGCCCGTCCATAGTTTTGAAGCTGGAGCGAACGTTCAGGCGGAAAGCAATAATACGTGGAGAATGAAGGTGGACGCGGGAATGAATCAGAAAAAGATTCAAAGCCGTGTGAATGTGTTTCGAAATTCATCGGATGGATTTGGTGGTACGGGATCAGGCCCCTATGCTGCTCGATACGAGGACTGGGGAGGAGATATTAAGTTCGGTTACAACCCAACGGAGCGTGTGGATCTCAATTTCGTTGGTCGCTATTTCAGACATGAGACCTTTAATCCGGCAAGCAGCATGAATACCGCGCATCCGCTCATGCACACGCTGGCACTTGGGGTTAACGGAGGACATCTTTCGGCCGATAAAAGAAATAATTTGAGAGTGAGTGTCAACTTTGACAAGTACTTTGATACGGATGTACTTGAGAAGCTAGGAAGTACCAAGACAAACAACACCGCGAATTACATCTCTTCCAGAGTGCTGAATACGTTTAAACCAGTGGAGAAGTGGGAAATAGTAGGGGGCCTCGAATATAACCACGAGGAGAATTACTCAGTCAAAACATTGGGAGCCGATCCCACAACCAAATCCCTCGACGATGTGAATCTGTTTGGACAAGCTCAATACACCCCGATAAAGAACTTTGATGTAATACTAGGTACCAGATATACCTACAATACTCAATTCAAGTCGGCATTTACTCCTAAGCTCTCGTTGATGTATCGTCTCTCGGAATTTACATTCAGAGGGGGAATCGGAACCGCCTTCCGTGCACCGAGTATAAAAGAGTTGTACTATGACTTCGACCACCAAGGAATGTTTTGGGTGTATGGCAATCCCGATCTGAAAGCGGAAAAGGGAGTTTACTCCTCGTTGTCGGCCGAATATACACATAGCGGGTTCAATGTCTCTGTTTCGGGATACTATAACAACATCGACAATAAGATCACCCAGTACGATGTCATTAATCACCAGGGAGCCAATGAGAAATACTACAAGAACGTTAGCAGTGCCACCCTACGGGGAGTTGATGTAAACCTGTCGTATGTGCTGTTCAGAGAGGTGGTGCTCAAAGGAAGTTACAGCTTCTGCGATGCTGTTGATAACTCAACCGGACTGCAGCTTAGCAGCAATGTGAAACATAGCGGAACAGTTTCGGCCACATGGAACGGAAAAATCGCCCGCTCGCCCTTCTCACTCCAATTCGCGGGTAGGCTCACCTCTCCCAAGTTGTATGAAGAGGTGGTGACCGACAGCAATGGAGAGCAAAGCACCGTTATTTCCGAATCTTCTCCTTATAATATATGGAAAGTGACCTTGGTTAAGCCACTTCGATTTAACAAACACACGGTGGAACTGACCTTGAAGTGTGACAATATTTTCAATTTCAAAGAGACCTCGTTTATTAATCCCGGTCGTCAGTATCTGGTCGGGTTGAGATACGCGTTTAAATAATCAATAATACACAAATAAATGACTACAACAATGAAAGCTCTATTTCTATCCTTATCTATCGTATTACTGGCACTTACCTCATGTTCAAAAAACGATCCGGTTGAAGAACCACCCGCGGTGACTAAGGAGGCATACATTGACGCGACCTCCAAAACCACTTGGCACTATTTCTCTCTATCGGAAAATAAAGTGGTAGGAACCGGTGAAGAGACCGAAAGCGACAACCAACTTTGGGCGGCCCGTAGTGATTGGGATCTGGCGATCAATCGCTATTCGATTCGCACCAACAGCGGTGCAGCCACAACGGTAGCTTCAAAAGGAGGAGTATATACATTCGACGCGGCTACCGTATTTAGTGCTGTAACCGCTATTCCTGCCGGAATATCCTTTGTTGCTGACAAAGCTGTCACTTCAGAAGGGATGGGTGGAACAACAACAATGGTTAAATCAGCAGCGACAGTGATAGTTTTCAAAGCCAACGACGATGGAAGTCTGGTTATGCCGCCGGTTTATCTTCAAGCACCGGTTTATATCTTCCGCACAGCCGATGGCACGGAATATTTCAAAGTTCAATTTTTCCAATATCAAGATGAAAATAAGGTAACAGGACATGTGAAGTTTTATTCGGCACAAATCAAGTAAGCCATTGTGAGGTTGAGTAAAATTCAATTGCCGAAGAGGAGTTTCTGTGCTTTTTTGCACGAAATCCTCTTTGGTAATGTCTGTTTAAATAAACCGCGAATATACATTATGAAAAGAAATACGAAGATATATCTGTTTGGAGGGGTGGTTTTGTTGGTATTGGTGGCACTGTTTTTGTTCTATATTCGTTTTGCCTCTCCCACAAGGATCGCCACACTCAATTTCCCCGACTTTACGGTAGAGAAGTTCATACGATCCAACAACAATCCCTTTGTAATTATTAAAAGTGTTCCGCTTGATCAGGTGGAAGATATCCTCGGTTACGATATGGTGTTGGTACGAGTGCATGGAAACACGATGGATGCCAATCACCGGCAAGCAATTGAAAAGGCCATTGCCAAAGGAGTGACCGTGTTCTCCACCGAGAGCGATAACCCTCAGATCAACTCCCTCAAGGGGCGTGAGCTGGAGTATATCGCTACTCTAATTGAGAACGGATCTGTGAAAAACTTCCGAAGTCTGTTTAACTACGTCCGCAATCATATTGATAAAAAGATACTCTCAAACAAAGAGTACTTCGAACCGTTGATTGTGCCCGATGATTACTATTTCTATTTGGGCGATGATAACTTCTTCGCGGACTTCGAAGGCTTCCAGTCTTTTTATGAGAAATCGGGACATTACCGTGAAGGGGCACCTCGCGTGGTGCTTCTTTCGGGAAATATCAACATGCAAAACTCGAACGAAGAGCATATCGTAGCCATGATCCGTTCGCTTGAAGCCAAAGGGTTGAACGTGTATCCGATCAACTCGTTTGGAATGAAAAAGCTGAAAATGATAGAAGCGGTAAAGCCCAATCTGATAATTAACAGACCGCACGGACGTTTGGTGATGGGGGGAGCTGAAAGTGGAACGCGGCTGCTTGAAAAGTTGAATGTTCCCATTCTTGCTCCCGTAACGATCAGTGATCTGCACGGCAACTGGCTTTCCGACAAGCAGGGGATGGCTTCGGGAGGGATGACCTCAATGAGTGTAGTGATGCCTGAACTGGATGGGGCAATCGCCCCTTATGCCGTCGCTGCTCAATTCGAGCGAAACGGGATGCGCCTGTTTGATTCGATACCGCTTCACACCGAAACATTCTGTCGAATGGTGAAAAACTTTACGGTATTGCAGCAAAAAACAAACGCCGAGAAGAAGGTGGCCATCTATTATTATAAAGGAACAGGCAAAGCGGCTGTTTCGGCTGCTGACATTGAGGGAGTTCAATCGCTTTTTAACACGCTTAAACTGCTTTCCGAAAGTGGATACAACGTGACCGGACTGCCCTCATCAGCCAAGGAGTTGGAAAAGATGATCCAGAAGCAAGGAGCAGTGTTGGGAGCTTATGCGTTGGGAGCGTACGATGAGTTTCTGAAGAATGGGAATCCCGAACTGATTGATGTGGATCAATTCAACGTGTGGACAGCTGAAGCGTTTCCTAAAAAACTTGTGGAGGATATGCGCCAACAATACGGAGAGGCTCCCGGTAAATACATGAACTATGAAGAGGCGGGGAAAAAGTATATAGCCGTTGCCCGTTTACAATTCGGCAATGTGGTGATACTGCCCCAGCCGTTGCCTGCCGAAGGTGCCGACGTTGATAAGATCATTCACGGGGTTGAGGGGGCACCGTCCTATCCCTATGTGGCATCCTATCTGTGGACTCGTAACGGATTTAAAGCCGATGCGCTTGTCCACTTCGGTACGCACGGAAGCCTTGAATTTATCCCCGGCAAGCAAGTAGCTCTCTCTTCATACGATTGGAGCGACGCGTTGGTGGGAGATATGCCCCATTTTTATATCTATACGATTAACAATATAGGGGAGGGGATTATTGCCAAACGCCGTAGTTACGCCACCCTCATCTCGCATCTTACCGCTCCATTCATGCAGGGAGATCTTTACAACGATTTCAAGAAGGTGAAAGATCATCTGAACAAAGTGGAGACTCTTGAGGAGAGCGATATTCGTCAAGCGCATCGTGAATCATTGTTAGATCTATGTCGTTCGTTGAATATCTTCTCGGCATTGGGATTGGATTCGGTGAAGAACATTACCGACGATGAGATTAAACGTATTCATCAATATGTCGAAGAGGTCGGTCAGTCCAAGGTGACGGATGGTCTCTACACATTGGGCGAACCCTATAGCAAGGAGAATATCGACAATTCGGCACGTTTGATGTTGATTGATAACCTACGCGATTCGCTCGCGTCGATAGATGCCATACATGGGCGGATTAATAAGGAGCAGTTGGATGATCTTGTGTTTATCTCAAACAGATATAACCCCAAAGCAGAAACCCTCATTCGAAGAGCTTTCGATGGGGCAAGTCCCGAACAGTTGTTTTCATCGGTTGTATCTGTCTCCGATCTACAATTGATTACAGACAACGAATTGTCTGAACAGAAGAAACGGGAAGGAATGGGGCGCATGGCTCAGATGATGGGTCAAAGCAAGAAGCCGGAGCTTAAACCGTTTCTTGATGCACAAGGGAATATTATAGAAAGTGATTCCATCAGAGCTGATAAAAGCGAACCGATGAAGAAGCCCGAGTCGATGATGGAGAAGATGGCGCAGGCCCGTCCGCAAAGTGCTTCGGAACAATCAGAACAAGATGATCAAACTGAATTGATCGCTGTGTTGAAGGGATTGAAGGGGGCATTGGGATCAATCCCCGCCATGCGAGCTCAATTGGCAGCAAGTACGTCGGCGGAACAGATGGCATTGCTAAACGCCTTAAAAGGGGGATATATACTGCCAAGTTCGGCGGGTGATCCGATCGTGAATCCCCGAGCCGTACCCACCGGACGTAATTTCTATTCCATAAATCCCGAAACTACCCCTTCGGCAGAAGCATGGAAGGTGGGATGCCGATTGGCGGATAATCTGCTCGAACAGGAACTGACCCTAAAAGGAGAATATCCGAAGAAGGTGAGCTTCACTTTGTGGTCAACCGATTTTATCTCGAGCGAGGGAGCTACCGTAGCACAAATTCTTTGGTTGTTGGGGGTCGAACCTTTACGCGATGGATTTGGCAATATACGTTCACTCAAACTGGTTCCGGCCGAGAAACTGGGCAGACCACGGATTGATGTGGTTGTACAAACCTCAGGACAACTTCGCGACATTGCGGCTTCTCGATTGGATCTGATCAATCAGGCCGTAGTAATGGCCGCCGAGGATAAAGAGTCTACTCAGAACTATGTTCGCGAAGGGTTGACCAATGCCGAGAAATTACTTCTGGAGAAAGGATTCTCACCCGTCGATGCCCGCCGTTATTCGAAGGAACGTGTTTTCGGAGGGGTAGGAGGAAACTATGGAACGGGAATCATGTCGATGGTGGAGAAAGGCGACAGTTGGGACTCTACCAGTCAGATTGCGTCCAAGTACATTAATAATATGGGAGCCATCTATTCCGCCAATGGCCCCGAGGCGTGGGGAGAGATGAAAGAGGGCGTTTTTGAAGCCGCTCTGCTCAATACGTCGGTGGTTGTTCAACCCCGTTCGAGCAACACATGGGGGCCTCTGAGCCTCGACCATGTGTATGAGTTTATGGGAGGAATGTCTGCCGCCGTGCAATATGTTACGGGGAATGATCCGACCGCTTATTTCAACGATTTCCGCAACAGCAGTCGAGCTAAAGTACAGGGATTGAAAGAGGCCATCGGAGTGGAGACCAACTCCACTATCTTCAATCCTAAGTTTATCGGTCAGAAACTGAAAGGTGAGGCCAGCTCGATGGGGTACTTCGCGGAGACCATTCGCAATACTTTCGGGTGGAATTCGATGAAACCTTCGGCAATCGACCAACATATATGGAATCAATATCACGAGATTTATGTCAAAGATTCCTACGGGATGGGAATAGAAAAGGCTTTCTCAGATAAGAATCCATATGCACTGCAGGAACTGACCGCCGTAATGCTTGAGTCAGCGCGGAAAGGAATGTGGAAAGCCTCTCCGCAACAGATTCGCGAGGTGGCTGATCTGCACACCCGCATGGTGGCCGAGCATGAAGCCGGATGCAGTGGATTCATCTGCGACAATGTCAAATTGCAGGCGTTCATTGTGCAAAACAGTGATCAGGCAAGTGCCGAAAAGTATAGTGCTTCCATCCGTGCCGCCCGTCAGGTACAAATATCCCAATCTCAAAGTGATAATAGTGTAGTACTCAAAAAAGAGGGACAAACCGAAGAGACCGCTCGTTCCTCTGCAGCTAAGGAAGAGGACGGCAATTCAATGCTGTTCTATGTTCTCGCTGCATTGATTGTTGTCCTTGTCGGATGGGTTGTTTATCGTCGCTCCAAAAGATAAAAGATAGAGTATGGAGGTTTATGTTCAGTTGATATTTATTCTCGCTATGGCGACATACAGTCTTAAGGCCGCGCTTTCCAATAGTTTGTGGATACTATTCGGGTTTGCCGTGGGTGGGGCGGTGGCGGCTTACTGTATCTATCCCTTCGTGATAGCTCAGCCGGTAACTATTATCACGCAGATGCTCGGGGATCAACAGATGGTTCAGAACATGGCGTTACTTTCAACGGCAGAGGCCATAGCGGGAATATTTATTTCGATTTATCTTTTGGATAATTACTTTATGCCGAAGAGAAAACGAACCAAACGGGCGTTCGTTATAAAGATCATTCCGGGCGCATTGGCAATCTGTTCGATAGCCTATTTCGAGTTGTTGTTTTTCAAGTGGCGTGCCGGATACGATTTTCAGGCAACGGCACTGCTCTTCTCTCTTCTTCTCTTTCTCCTGATAGCAGGAGTCTCCCTATTGATTAAATACCTGCTGAAGTGGGAAAGTCTGAAGCTCGAAGTGAAGTTGTTGCTCAACTTGTCAATCCTAACTCTGGGACTCTTGGTGAGTTCCTCCGTGGCCGACTACAACATCTCCAACGCTCACGCAACAATCGAATGGGGAGCTCTTGTAGCCATGGTGTGTATTACCCTCTTTTTTATCGCCATCGGTATATGGCTTACTAAAATTGACATTAAGAAGATTCTAAAATTAAACAGATAATGGAGTTAATTACAAACGTTTTGTATTGGTTATCGACCGGGTTGATGATTCCGGTCACCGTCTTTCTTCTTTTCTTTTTTGTCCGTTCACTTATTATGATCGGAGGTTTTTATGGAAACTACATCAGCCGAACCAAAGTAAATAGTAAGATCAATCGGGCGATTGAAGAAATTTCCGTCAATGAGTTTATTGATAACCTATCGGTATATGAGAATACGAAATCATCTCTTGTAACGATACTTCAACGGGTGAAAACAAACCGCGATAAGCAAGTGATGCTTGATAAGATTGTGGGTGATTATGAGATTATCGCCGACAAGGAGTTGTCCAAATCTAAACTACTTGTCAAGATCGGACCGATGCTTGGACTGATGGGAACGCTCATCCCCATGGGTCCAGCCTTAGTGGGGTTGGCTACCGGAGATGTCTCTTCCATGGCCAGCAACATGCAGGTGGCCTTTGCTACTACTGTTGTGGGTATTATTATCGGTGCGGTGGGTTTTATCACATTGCAGG
>JBKEBB010000133.1:0-3031 GCA_047972845.1 Bacteroidales bacterium | reverse complement strand
TAGTATTTAAGAATCTGAGCGTGTTGAAAAAGATTCCATTCATATTAGTTACGGGATTCTTAGGAAGTGGAAAAACTACTTTTATCTCACACTTCTTGAATGTACATTCTTTAAACAAACGAATACTTCTAATCCAGAATGAATTTGCCGAATCAGGCATAGATGGCGAGCATCTACAATCGCAAGGATGGAATTTCAGTTTGGTAGAGATGAATAAGGGATCGGTATTCTGTGTTTGCCTGTTTTCTGACTTTACCCGAACAATTATTGAAGAGATAGAGCGATGCTCACCTGATATGATTTTACTGGAAGCTACCGGAATGGCAGACCCGATAGCAATTGCACAACTGCTGAACGCGCCACAAGTAAAAGAACGGCTGTTTCTTGAACATATTTATACGATTATCGATGCCCCGAGATTCAACGTGATAGGAGATAAAATCGGAGCAATCAAACATCAGATTCAGGTAGCCGATACGGTTGTGATTAATAAAACAGATTTGATTGATGGAGGGGAGATAGAATTAATTGCGAATAGAGTGAACTCCATCAACCCTTTTGCTGAAATTCAATCTTCTACCTTTTGTAGTGTTGAAGTAGGAGGTCGTAATGGATTTTTTAAACCGCAACCGGTTGCCGTTCGAAACAACATACAAGGGGATCTTACACAGTGTAATCCGGATTATGTGTCAACAGTATTTAAAACTACCACACGTATAAAGAGAGAAACGCTGGGGGCATTTCTCCACAGCTTGACTGAAGAAACGTATCGATTGAAAGGATATGCCTGCTTAACAGATGGAAGCTCCTGTATGATTCAATATGTGCCGGGGCAAATTCAAGTTATTCCGGTATTAAGATCGAGAGAAACCACTGAGATGATTGCGATAGGTTCCGTTTCAATAAACTTTAATCGACTTATTAACCAATAAAAATAGATAACCATGACATCACGGGAAAGAGTTTTAGCCGCCATTAATCACAAGGAAAGTGATAAGATTCCTCTCGATATCGGCGCTACACCGAGTTCAGGACTCTCTGTTATTGCATACAAAAATTTGATCAAGTACTTAGGTAAAGAACACTTACCAACTCACGTATATGATGTGATTCAAGAAGTAGCTCAGCCTCCTATGGAGATACTTGATTTGATGGGAGTAGATGTTATCGACATAGGAAGACATTTCAATACCGATCCGAGCTATTGGACCAAAATGGAAGTAATGAAGGGATATGAGGCCCTATATCCCAATTGGTTTAAGGTGAAGGATGGACAGGATGGAGAGAAACTGTTGATAGGAAACAGTACAGGTGAGGTAGTGGGTATTATGCCCGAAGGTGCCACTTTCTTCGATCAAACAATCTTTCCCTATTTGGATGGCTATCCGTCTGATTACACTGATTTAGGACACCAAATGGCCCGTTCTGTATGGGGTTCGTGTGGGTTCACGCCATGGGATTGGGCAAATGAAAAAGACTTTTGGAAAATGCTTCGTGAAAAGACCATTGAACTGAAACAACAAACTGACAAAGCTCTTTTGCTGGGTATTGGTTGCAACCTATTCGAATGGGGTACCTATATGCGTCGGATGGATAATTTCTTTATGGACTTAGTGCTCGAGCCGGAGAACGTTCACCAATTTCTCGACAGACTTCTCGAATCGCACATGAACACGTTGAAAAAGACCGTTGAAGCGGTTGGTGATGTGATAGATATTATTAAGTTTGGCGATGACTTAGGATCAACAAAAGGGACACTTATGTCGCCGGATATGTATCGGGAGTTTTTTCAGCCTCGTCACAAAGCATTGTGTGACTACGTACACAAGAACTCACCGATGCACACCATGGTGCATAGTTGTGGTAGTATTTACGATCTATTGCCAGATATGATTGATGCCGGTTTCGAAATATTCAACCCGATTCAATTGAACGCGGCGAAGATGGTTCCCGAGAACTTGAAACGTGAGTTTGGAAAAGACATTGTGTTCTGGGGAGGAGGATGCGACACCGCTTCCATCCTAAACCGAGCAACTCCTGAAGAGGTGAAAATCCATGTCAAACGCAATTGCGAGATATTTGGTAAAGATGGTGGATTTGTTTTTGCAGCCGTGCATAACATCATGCCTGATGTCCCACCACAAAACATCATGGCAATGATAGAAGCATTAAATGAATTCAAATAAAAAGCAGGTAGGGCAATCGAATACTCGGTTGCCCTTCTCATTGCATTAAGAGGACTAATCGTATTGATTAAAAGGTAAATTCCTTATTTAGGACTTGAGATTTCAATTGCAAACTCACACTGTCTCCCCTACCTGTAGTACACATTGTAACGAATTAATCAAGTTGTAACGATTGACTTGATTTCCGTAGTTTGTGTAGTAAGTTTTTATGCTATTCATTTTATTAAATCGCCTTCAAATATGGCAGTGTGGGCGATAATAACTATTTTTGTTGCTCGTTAATCCTGAAAATTATTATTCAAAATCTAATATACGGTTGCATTATGTTACGTATTGCCGTTCAAGCAAAGGGTCGTCTCAATGAAGACACCATGACATTATTGAAAGAAGTTGGCATCAAACTATCGTCAGCAAAACGTACGTTGTTGATTCCCTCTTCCAACTTTCCGGTTGAAGTGCTTTTTCTTCGTGATGACGATATTCCCCAATCGGTAGCTATGGGAGTTGCTGATATTGGTATTGTGGGTGAAAATGAGTTTGTAGAACGAAATCAAAAGGCTGAAATCTTTCGTAGATTGGGATTTAGTAAATGTCGTCTCTCTTTGGCTATTCCCAAAGAAGAGGAGTATAAAAACCTCAATTGGTTTTCAGGAAAGAAAATTGCCACATCCTATCCGTCCATTCTTACTTCGTTTTTGTCAAAAAATGGTGTCAAGGCTGAAATTCATGAAATCAGCGGTTCGGTTGAGATCGCACCGGGAATAGGAATTGCCGATGGTATTTTCGACATTGTCAGCTCGGGGAGTACGTTGGTGAGCAATCATTTGAAGGAGGTAGAGGTGGTG
>JBKEBB010000157.1:0-5056 GCA_047972845.1 Bacteroidales bacterium | reverse complement strand
AATGACAAAAAGATTTACGTTTTGTCTTTGCTCAAACGGAGTTCTATATCATGGATTAATTATTAAAACCGACAGCCTAATGTTACGATCTCGTAGGTCTTGATTTTAAATGTCAATTTATCACCGTTAATACGTGGAGACTCAGCACCCACCAATTCATGTTCGATCAGATTAAGACGATCAACCGTGCTGATCGCTTTTGGCAATCGGATGGTTACCTCTTGCGCCTTGCCAACCGTTTCAACTACACGCATTACCATCCCATCGTGGTCTTCGGCCTTTTTAAAGCCTGTCATCACCACATCGGGAGTTGATATTTCGTAAAGTGAATTTTCAGCGGGGGCTCCTCCACATGTTCCATTGGAAAGAGAGGCCGGCTCAGCCGCGTAAACGGGATTATTGAAGAGATCTCCTTGGAACCATACACCGTTTGTCCAATCACCAGTATGAGGATAAAGAGAATAATCAATCACAAAGCGACCGAGGTTTGGATACAAGTCAGGTTCGGCTGATGAACGCATAAGTGTAAGTCGGAGAGTGTCGCCTCTATAAGAGTGGCCAAACTTGGTTTTGTTGAGCAGCGCGATACCATCTTTTCCATCGCTCACATCTACCCAGCGCAATGCGGGAACCTCTTGACCATTGGTTGGACGATCTTCCACTCCAAACTGAACGTTGTTGGCAAATTTCACATTGGACATATTCAATGGGAACAAAGCTCTGAGCATAGGAGAGTCTTTTTCGGGAGATCCCCATTCAAGCCAATGAACCTCGAGGTTGTAATCAATACGTGGATATGATTTGTAGATGTAGGTGCGTTCGATCACATGAGAGTTGCCCCATTTCTTAAGAACCTCCACACAGGCGCGAACAGGTCCCAATTCAGTTACACTTACTTTTTCAACGCGCATATTCTCCTCAACACCTGTTTCGTGAATGCTCCATGCTTTCATCGAACCTTTTTTGTCTTCTTGGTATACACGAAGGGTGTTCAATTCACCTTTGGCATACTCTTTTCCGGTTCGTTTGTCTTTCAAACTGGTAATAGCACCCGATTTATCGTCAATACGGATAGTGAAGAAGTCGGTTTCGAATGTATTGTCTTTATAGGAGATAGGCTCTTGGGGTTCGCCGGGTTGAGTCAAATCAACATAGAACACTTTGTATCCACCGGCAGGCATTTCGTCCACCACAAACTGCACCTTTGAACGATAACCGGGAGGGAAAAATTTGTACCAAGTAATCTGGGCGGGATAGATCTTACCACTGTCGTCGGTAACTACTGCGGTAGGATAATTTCCCTGACCTTGGTCAATCGGACGTACATAGGGTTCGCGATAGTATTGACTCCACGCCGCACCCCTTGCAGTTGCAGGTTCTTCGTGAGAGAAAACTTCGGCCTCAACCAACACTTTTCCTTTATAAGGCTGATAGTTGAATGCAACGATGGGCTGTCCCTTGTCCTTTTTCAAATCAACATAATCGATCATGGAACGGAAGGCTTTCTCTTTGGTTTCACGAGCAGTCCGCTGAATCATGTTGTAATAAGAGATCGCATCCTTATTGGCTTCGTGAATAGACGAACCGGGGATAATATCGTGGAACTGATTAAAGGTTAAACGCTCCCATGCCCATTTCAACTCTTTCTCAGGATATCCACCCGGTATAAAGAGATTCTTTAGGGTATTCATCACCTCCGACTCAAACAGATAAGCTTCACTATTGCGATGGCCTTCTTTAACATCGGCTACAGAAGTGTAGCAACCTTCGAACACAAACTGAAGTTCGCCCTTATGTGTTGGGTATTTTGCGATGTCTTTACGAGCGTCGTTGAAGAATTTCTCAGCGGTAGTAAATTTCACGCTGGGAAAACGGTCCACTTTAGGCATCTGCTCTGATGCTACAATATCACGTCGAGTCGGGCCACCACCATGGTCACCCACACCCAATACATGGAAGAGACGATCTTGGTTTTCGGGTAACAAACGCTTAGGATCAAAATCCCTTAACACATCAGGAGTAAGAGTGGTTACATACGAATTATTGGCATAGCACAACACTTTCGATCCATCTTTTCCTTCCCAAACAAAGTTACCTTTCATGGTGTTGTTATTGGGTTTGCAACGATGGAAGTAGAAGTTCTCTATTTCTGCCAATTGAAGCATCTGAGGGAACTGCGCGGTATGGCCAAAGTTATCAGGAAGCCAACCCACTTTCGCCATTTTGTCGAAGCGACTCTTAAAATAACGCTGACCCAATAGGAACGAGCGGGCTACGGCCTCACCACTTGAGAGATTATTGTCTCCCTCGCTCCACTCTCCACCAAGAGGCTCTATCCTACCCTCCTTTACATATCGTTTGATCTCCTCAAACGTTTCAGGATCGGATTTCTCAACCTCGGCATAGATAGCGGCTTGACTTTGGGAATAGACATAATTGGGTTTCTCCTTCATAAAAGCGACCGCTTGGCGCATATTATCTTGAATCATTTTCACAGACTCCATGTGGTTCCACAACCAATACAAGTCCATATGCGCATAACCGATCAGATAAATGCTCTTGTTGGACAAGTCCTTTGCATCGCCCACAATAGCTGTAATAGACTCTTTCAAAGCAGCAACCTGTTGATCGGTAGATCCCGACGTAAGAGCCTGAAGTGCCTTCTGAGTTTGAGCGGTGAATGGCTCCTTCACAATAGTAGTTCCGGGATAAGCCACCAAATTGATAGGTGCATTGTGCACACGAGGAAACTCTGAATTGTAAACGAAAACTGTCGCGGCCAACTTCTCTCCCAATTTGGCAACCTCTTCGTTTGATTCATTCATCGCTCCTTTGGCAACAGCAAGCAAAGCGATGGTTTCAGGTAATTGCACCTTCGTATTTAATCCGGTACCCTTCACACGTACAATCGGCTGACCTGCGTTTACCAACGCATAGATGCTTTTTCCCTTGAGAGGAGTTTCCAGTTGTACGGATTGATTAGGACGATACTCGTTTTGAGTAAGTTTGGCAAATACCTTTCCTTTGGCATCGGTGAGTTCGAATGTCACCTTTTGAGCAACCTTTCCGGAATTGTTCTTTAGTTGGAGCGAAATTACTCCCTGATCCGAGATGTCTATACGTCCCAATTTCACCAGCGCGTCCTGCTGAGCAAATGACTGGGCACAAAACATCACCAACGAGAATAGTAAAACTAAATTCTTCTTCATGCTGTGTTCTGATATTAAATGGTTAATTATGGATGCCGTCCCGGTTATAAATCGACATCTGTTTCATTGTGGGGATAAAAGTAACGATTGGGAGTGAGAAAGACAAATATGTGAATCATATAAAAAGCATAATAACAAAGGGTTGATGAAAATTTACAAGATAGTAGTACTATATTCCACATTGCAGGTTGTGTAGAAATCCAGTATTAGAATCTAACAAAAAGAACAAACAAATATTTTCACTATATACTCCCTTCAAATCGGAAAATTCGGACATAAAAAAAGGGATGCAGTTTTCTACATCCCTTTTGAATCTATATAATCTTTCTGATTATTTGGTTTCTTCTTTTGCAGGTTCTTGAGCAGCGGGTGTTTCAGTTGTAGAAGTACCTTCTGCAGGAGTGGCAGCAGGAGCTGATTGAGCGTCAAAGCCCGGAGCAACAAGGTTAGGATCTACTACAACCGCGTCTTTCACTAATTCTTTTACTTGAGATTGTTCTCCCTGCTCTGCACGTGGAATAAATCCGGCAGCAACAATACACAATAACAAGATAGACCCGGCGAGTGTCCATGTAGCTTTTTCCAAGAAGTCAGTGGTTTTGCGAACACCCATAATTTGGTTGGATGATGACAAACCGGCTGATAAACCTCCTCCTTTGGAGTTTTGAACCAATACGATGAGGATCATGAATACTGAAGCTATCAGAATCAATACTGAGATTAAAATGTACATGTCTTTAGATGTTTATGTTGTTTATTACTATTTCAAGATATCGAATTTGGTCGGCAAAGTAACTATTTTTTTCCGGATATTTCAAACTTAAGCGTTTAATTATATTGAGTGCCTTGTCATATTTCTTTTGTTGCACGTATATCTTTGCCAAACTCTCGGTAAAAAATGAGTCTGCGCTTTCAATCTTCGATGGACTCACTTCGCGGGTAGAAGCGGACTCTTCATCCCCTTCTTTGAGTGACAATGGTTTAAACATTCGGTCGCTCTTAGCCTGTTCGAGGTACTGATCCAACAGATTCTCACGTAGTGGTCGATCTTCCGATTTCTTCTCTTCAACCTTTTCAGCAGTTCCTATCTCAGGCAAGTCCGAAAGAAAATAGGTGGCGTAGTCCTGAGTAGCAAGCGCTTGTTTGGCCAACATGTTTGCAGGAAGTGGATTCTCCTTTTTCTCCGAAGTTTGCAGATATACCTCCACCGGATCAGGTAACGGCTCTTCTTGCATTTCCAACTCCGTTGCCATTGAGACAGGTAGTTTTCCTTGTTCAATGTAGTGATACAACGCTTCGAGGTTGGTGATATAAACGGACGCTCTGGTCAACTCTTCGTTGAAACGTTCACAATTGAAAGTTTTTAGATTTTTAAGGTATAAGAAACGCACCAAAGTAAACAACGGAAAACGTTGCACTAAGAATTCAAGCTGAATGAGCGTTTCTTCGTCAAGCAACTCGGGGTGATTCATCCATTTTATAATCTGCCTGCGCGTCATACCTACCAATCTCCCAGTGTTGCATTAAATATTACATCGACCAACTCTGTCACTATCTCTTTTATCAGAGCATCTTGAACATTATCCAACATCAATGTACTGCTGAAATCACGATAAGCGCTGAACGAACTGTCAAAATTAGCTTTCTCGTACGCATTATTGGAATATTTCACCCGTATGGTGACTGTAAGACGAGACAACGAAGCAAACGCATCTTCTTTGACTGCTTGAGGAGACAATGCAAATCCGGTTATCTCTCCCTCGATCAGAATATCCGCAATTTGATTGACAAACAGAAGTTTGGATTGTCGGGAATATTGAACCATCATCGCCTCATTAAAGGCATCT
>JBKEBB010000041.1:0-43456 GCA_047972845.1 Bacteroidales bacterium | reverse complement strand
ATTTTTCCCATAACAAAAAAGTTTATTGAAACGAATTTCAATAAACTTCTCTGAAATCAAGTATGTACGGGTGTTTCAGCTACATTTCACCAACCATTTTTGGCATATATACCGTTTTTTTATAGAATGGTTCGTGGGTGTATGCTCCACAACAATTCATTACTTTTCCATTTCGGGAGCGATCAGTTTATATCCCTTTCCGTGGATATTGATGATCTCGATTTCGGGATCGTCTTTCAGGTGCTTACGAAGTTTAGTGATGTAAACGTCCATGCTTCGTGCATTGAAATAGTTGTCGTCAATCCAGATCGTTTTCAAAGCGAAGTTACGTTCAAGAATTTCGTTCACATGTGAACACAACAGGCTGAGTAGCTCCGATTCTTTGGTAGTAAGCTTGGTTACTTTATCTCCAATGGTCAACACCTGTTTCTGAGTGTCGAAAGAGAATTTACCGATCTTGTATTGAGTAATCTCACGACCTTTCTTGCCTTTTACGCGGCGAAGGATCGCTTCAATACGGAAAATCAACTCTTCCATGCTGAATGGTTTGGTGATATAGTCGTCGGCACCGAGCTTGAAGCCTTCCAAAATATCTTCTTTAAGCGATTTTGCAGTCAAGAAAATAATAGGGACTTCTCCATTAACAGAGCGGATCTCCTTGGCCAGTGATAAACCGTCTTTCTTCGGCATCATCACGTCAAGTACACAAAAATCATACTTTCCTTTCAGGAAAGCCTTGAAGCCCACTTCACCGTCAGGGCAAAGATCAACATCGTATCCTTTTGCCTGAAGATATTCTCTCAACAACATGCCAAGATTTTCGTCGTCTTCGCAAAGCAGGATGTGCAACTTTTCTTCCATAGTTCTTACGTTTTAATTAGTGGTAAAGATATTATAAATTTTGTTCCAATATTCAGTTCGCTTTCGGCGCGAATAGTACCTTTATGTTCGTCGATAATCCGTTTTACATAGGCAAGTCCTAACCCGAATCCCTTTACGTTGTGGATGTTCCCGGTGTGGACACGGAAGAATCGATCGAATATTTTCTTCAGATTTTCTTTTCTAATTCCAATTCCATTGTCTTGAATGGAGATATAGAGTCGATCATTATCATTCCACGTTTTAATCTTCAACTCCGGAGCAGTGTCCGGTTTCTTGTACTTAACCGCATTGTCAAGCAGGTTGAAGATTACGTTTGTGAAGTGCATTTCATCAGCCATTACCATGGAGTTGGTTGCTTTTAGTTGATGGTTGATGGACCCTCCGAATTGTTCAACCTTCAGTTTGAAGGTTGAGGCGATATTCACTACCAGATCATTTACCTCCACCTCAACCAATTTGAAAGTGGTTCGCTGACGATCAAACATGGACATCTGCAATACCTTTTCAACCTGAAAACTGAGTCGCTTCGTTTCATCGGTAATTACACCCGATATGTGCTTAAACATGGTTTCACTCTTTCCAACCACCGGATCTTTCAGCATCTGAGCGGCAAGCGAGATGGTTGAGATAGGTGTTTTGAACTCGTGAGTCATGTTGTTTATAAAGTCGGTACGCATCTCTGAAAGTCTCTTTTCTCTAAATGCAAGTACGATTGTCAGGGCAAAGGTTAGCAACAAAACGAACGTAAAGATGAACGAGGGGACGATAAACTTTACGGCCGACATAATATAACTACTCTCAGTAGGGAAGTTTACTTTTAAAATATGCAACCTTGACGGAGGATCGTTGCGGAAAAGAACTGTTATGTAATTATTTCCCGGATCAGACGGTTCGATATATCCATTTCCCCTAAAAAGAATATTGTTTTCTTTATTTACTACAGCAAACCGGAACGGCATGTCAAGGCCATTGTTGTTTAATTCCGCCTTGATGTATTCATTCAGTTTTTTGAAGTCGATTCGTTCATTAATAGGCTTTGGATTTGCGGTCTGTTGCAGCATGTCGAGCACTACATAGTCAAAGATCTCTTTCTGATAAATGTATCTTTCTCTCAACTCTCTTTGTATCTCTTGTGAAGTTTTGGAAATTGAATTCTTTCCCTGCTTCTCGGAGATGGAAACGCGCTTGGGAGTGGTTGTCTCCATCGTCATCTCCTGATAGTCGTAAACAGAATAGGTGCCATCCGGATAGCGAGTGGCTCCTCCTTGTCTTCTAATAATCTGCTGAACAGTCTGTTTATTGTTGTTAATCGAAAACAGATTCTTGTCAGCGTCTGTAATCTCTTGTTCGAGATACTTGCGGGTGTCGTCTTGTTCCAATGTCTTCGAAACCTGATAAAGACTCCTGTTGACGGCCTCCTTGAATTGCTCGCGGCGCATTGAAACCATTGTTGTGAGGTAGGTGATCTGCACCACCAATAACCCTAAGAAGGTTAACCCCATTACGATCGTTATTAGCCAAATTATGGATTTCTTCATCTTACTTTTTTTGTGATATCATAAAGCTGATGAAACAGGATTTGACAATCCTACCCTTATTTGACGCGTTTTCCATAAAAACGTTTAATCACATGAAATTGTTTAATGAAAATAAAGGATTCGGAACGGTCAAACCATTAACATCGGCATGCAAATTTAACAAAACTATCGAGTGAAAAAAACATTACACTAACTACGGCCTGTGTTTTAACATCTATTTTATCTTTAGTGTCTTTATTTCATTGTGAAATAGGTGAATAATTGCTTTTCTTATTGCGAGCGGACTTACTTAAGCAGCTAGACACTCAATGCGAATGATGGTATTATTATTCAATCAATAGACGAATATTCATTCAAAACGTTCCTTTTATCTTTTTCGTCGTCTCTCATACATGTTGATCTATCTTGATTCATGATCAATATACGTATTCGAGGTAAAAAAAATCTCCACACAACAGTTTCGGCATAAAACCAAGTCCGTTGTGTGGAGAGAGAAGGATTGAGAGATATTATCTCTTCTTAGAGAATATTTTTATACTTAATTACTGTTTAAATAGCGAAGTATCTACTTTGTTGGTTGGCTATAACAAGTCCTGAAACGGACGCGGTAGGATACATAGCCCCGTTTTCAGTCAACTCAATACCTATTTGTGAAAGATTCGCTACTTTGTCCATTATAAAGATGAACTGCTGGTCGGGAAGCGAAGGATAACCTACGGCCGGACGAATGCCGCCCTCTTTGCCTATGGTTATTGCCTGCATATATTCCGCTCCTGCTTCGGCAAGTCTGTCGGCAAGCGCTTGCATTAGTAGCTTACGATAGTCGTCAGTCTCTTTTTCCATCATATCTCTCCAAACTTGACCGATAGAGGTGGCAAAGATCCCCACACAGTCATTCTCGGGAGCGATGAAGTCGCACAACGAGAGATACTCTTTCGGTCTTCCCTCCTGCTTTTCTACCTGTTGGCGAGGAGTGGGTAGTACCACCGATTCGCCGTTACTGTCTGTTAGCACGATTGAATCTTCCGTTCCTACCGCATCAAAGAATCCGATGAGCAGATCGACGGTGGCGTTGTTTCTGATTCCTTCGTTCAACAGTTGTTGTGTATCAATATAAAGTTGTAGAGCTTCTTTTGCCTTGGGTCGGTCGCTTTCCGGTATTTCAAGCAACCATTTTGCTCGGCACGATGGACAATCGTGAAGCGTAAAGACTGAGGCGAAACGCGCGTTGAGTTTCCACAGATTGAGGAATATCCTCCAATTGATGAGCGGGATCAACTTGATCAATTCAACCCGTTGAACCTGCGTTCCTTTATATGGAGGCACAAAGGGGGTGTAATTCGCCCAGTCAATTCTTCTCCTATTCGCTAATGCTTCCTCCGCGGATATCAGTTTTTTAGGGATATACTCTTCAACCAAACGTTTGTTTTCTTCCTTTGCTTCCAATCGCGCGGTGATTCCGTCTGTCGGATGAAACAGTCGGTTGAGTACCGACGGAGCCACCGCGGCATCTTTCACGTGTATTGTCGTTCCCTCGTATGACGGAGCAATCTTAAGCGCGGTATGTAGAGGTGAGGTCGCGGCTCCTCCAATCAGCAACGGGATGTTGAATCCGGCATGTTGAATGGCTTCGGCCACTTTGCGCATCTCTTCGAGCGAAGGGGTGATCAGTCCACTCAGTCCTACAACATCTACTTTGTGCGAAACGGCCTCTTCAATAATCCGATCGGCAGGAACCATCACTCCCAGATCCACCACTTCGAATCCGTTGCAAGCCAAGATAACGCCTACAATGTTCTTTCCGATGTCGTGAACGTCTCCTTTCACAGTTGCCATAAGTACTTTTTTCTTATCCGCTTTGTCGGTATCAACTCCGCTTGCTTCGATGTAGGGTTGAAGTATAGCGACGGCATTCTTCATCGTGCGTGCCGTTTTCACCACTTGCGGCAAAAACATCTTTCCTTCGCCGAAAAGATTTCCCACATAGTTAATGGCAGGCATCAAGTATTGGTCGATAATATCTAGTGGAGAGTGGGGTACGTTCAGTGCTTCATGAAGGTCTTCGTTCAAATGATCGGAGATTCCCTTTACCAAGGCGTGGCGTAGGCGTTCTTCGAGCGACTCTTCCCGCCAGTTATTTCCTATAGTTTGTTTTCCTCCTGTGGAATGGAGGTTTTCCATTACTACTTCCAATATTCGTTCGGTGGCGTCATCCCTTCGGTTGAGGATCACATCTTCAACGATTTCCAACAAATCGGCAGGAATCTCTTCATAGATAACCGACTCAGCGGGATTGACAATTCCCATGTCTAATCCCGCACGAATGGCGTGATAGAGAAAAACGGAGTGTATCACCTCGCGCATGTAGTTGTTTCCCCGCAAGGCGAACGAGAGGTTACTCACCCCACCTATGATCCGTGCGTGGGGTAGGTTGGTTTTGATCCATTCAACCGTATGAATGAAATCGACCGCATAATTGCGATGTTCTTCCATTCCGGTTGCGATGGAGAGAATGTTGGGGTCGAATATTATATCGTGTGGATTGTAGTTCAGCTTATCGATAAGCAGTCGGTAAGCACGGCTACATACTTCAATCCGACGGTCGAATGTAGCGGCTTGTCCCTCTTCATCGAATGCCATCACCACAACAGCAGCCCCCAAGCGTCTTACCCGTTCGGCTCGTTCCAGAAAAACGGCTTCGCCTTCTTTGAGAGAGATGGAGTTGACAATGCTTTTTCCTTGAACACACTTCAGACCCGCTTCAATTGCTTCGAAGTTGGAGGAGTCGATCATGATCGGAACACGGGAAATATCCGGTTCTGTCATAAGGATATTCAGAAACGTGGTCATCTCTTGTTCGACCTCAAGCAGTCCGTCGTCCATATTGATGTCTATCACCTGAGCCCCGTCTTCTACTTGTTGGCGGGCAATAGCTGCCGCTTCTTCATATTTCTTTTCTTTGATGAGTCGTAGAAACTTTCTCGATCCCGCAACGTTACAACGCTCGCCGATATTCAGAAAGTTATTCTCGGGTCTGACGATCAGCTCTTCCAATCCCGATAGTTGCAGTGCATCTACCTTCTCGGCCGGTTTGCGAATGGTCACGTTGCCGATAATTTTGTTGTATGCGGCAATGTGTTCGGGGGTTGTTCCGCAACAGCCGCCTATTATATTTACCAAACCTTCGTCCAGAAACTCTTTTACCTGAACAATCATCTCGTTCGCAGTCTCCGTATATTGTCCCAATTCATTCGGCAAGCCGGCATTTGGGTAAGCGCTTACATAGCAAGTGGCTCTTTCGGATAGTTCACGAAGAAATGGTTTCATCTCTCGGGCACCGAATGAGCAGTTGAGTCCGATGCTCAGCAGAGGAACGTGTGCAACCGATGCCAGCAGAGCTCCGATGGTTTGTCCCGACAGGGTGCGTCCTGCTTTTCCGGCAAGAGTCACCGAAAGCATCAGCGGAACTTCCCTTCCTGTATTTTCCATCGCTGTCAGTGCCGCGTCGAGTGCCGCTTTGGCATTCAGGGTGTCAAACACTGTCTCAATCAAGAATGCATCTACTCCCCCGTCTATTAATGCTGTCATCTGCTCCAGATAGGCTGCGTGCAGCTGGTCGTAGGTGATGCTTCGCTTGGATGGGTCGTTCACATCGGGAGAGATAGAGCAAGTTCGGTTGGTTGGGCCTATTGATCCGGCTACAAATCTCGGTTTCTCCGGATTCAATCGAGTAAACTCATCGGCAGCTTTCCGTGCAAGTTGAGCCGCGGCCAAGTTTATTTCCCTGACAAAACCCTCCATTCCGTAATCGTGCATCGATATTGTGGTGGCACTGAACGAGCAAGTCTCGATAATATCGGCTCCTGCCTCAAGATATTGACGGTGTATTTCTTCAATTACATCGGGACGCGTAAGGCAAAGCATATCGCTATTGCCCCTATATTGACGATATTCTTCCAACGAGAGATTTCCACGATAATCCGATTCCGTGAGATTGTATCGTTGAATCATGGTGCCCATCGCACCGTCCAAAATTAATATCCGGTTTTGTAGAATGGAATTCATAGGTTTAGGTATGAAGAGTGAACGGAAAGAAATGTGTGTATGCTATTTTCGGGAAAAATATCCCTAAGTATGCGATCCTTTCGGAGGGTCATATGGATTCTCCGAGGTTGAATGGATCGCTCTTGTAATTAATTCATTGTAATCTGCTTGATGGTGCGTTTGTCCTCTTTTTCTCTCAGTGACTGTCGCTTGTCGTAGGCTTTTTTGCCTCGAGCCGCCGCTACCACCAATTTTGCCAACCCTTTCTCGTTGATGAACAGTCGAGTTGGGATAATAGTAAATCCGGTATCCTTGGTGAGCTTGGTGAGTTTGTTCAACTCTTTCTTTGTCAGAAGGAGTTTTCTATCTCTTCGTGCGGAGTGATTGTTATAGCTGCCAAAAAAGTATTCGGCAATGTAGAGGTTTTTCACCCACAATTCGCCGTTTTGAAGAATAGCATAGCTGTCAGTCAGTCCAGCCTTTCCCAACCGGATCGATTTGATCTCAGTACCTGTCAGAACAATCCCTGCCACAAACGTTTCAACCAATTCATAGTCGAACGTTGCCCGGCGATTCTTAATATTGATCTGATTCGTCAGTTTTAGTTTGGATGATGACATTGTATGTACAAGTTAGTAATCGGAGAATATTTAAAGCAATGCAGTCAGAAAGGAAAACAACCCTTTGGGACATATTGTTTGGTTCTCAAGTTCCAATCGGAATTGTATTTTCTTCTTCAGCGAATCACATTCGCAGTCCGGGCATCAATAAAAACATCATAGAGTCTATAACCTGAGGCATCATGATTGCTATCACCGAAAGAACAATGGTGAAAGCGAGGTAGCGCGAAACAGGTACATCGTAGAATGATTTGATTCCGTACCACACACAATAGGGCACAATCAGCCATATCAGTTTCAAAAAGATGAAGTCGGGAAACAACTGCATGAAACTTTTTACTACAATCACAGGGGCGTAGCAATAGCCGACAAACAGGTAGCTTCTCGCATGCAATTGCGTGCTGCCTCTCATCTTTTGCATGAACCATTCGATCGCGTAAGCGGCTAAATGAGCTCCTCCGAAGAGAGATACACAACTGATTAAGGCTATCTTAAGTGGTACTTGTACACTGAAATCAGTACTATTAACCAATTCGCCTACAAATGCGGTCAGCGTGATTAATCCAAGTAGCGGATAGAAAATTTGAGCGTTAAACTCTTCTGTATTCTCTTTTTCACCGCCCAATTCAGGCCAAACTACTTTTGGAAAACGTACTAATCGGTATATGAGGATAAACAACTGCTTGAACATAATCTCTTTTTCCTGTTTTTCTCTGAATAAAGTCTACAAAAGTAAAGGTTTTTCCTCAATGAGCAACAGAGTTGAGCCGTAAAGGTAGTATCCCTTCCCTCTAAACAAGTTATCTGTGAACCAATTTACCGATGAAGTATTCCCTTAATTGGCATGCATACACAGTTGCAGAGCCTTCGCATACGTTATGCTTTGTATTTCGGATTCTGTTTTATTCGATACGTTGTGTAGTTTTTAATTAATCCCTACCTTTGATTCACTTAACTAAATCATCATTTAATAATAATACATGATATTATGAGAACGTTTTCGATGCTCCTGATCTGTTGTTTATTCTTTCTAAGCTGTTACGGTGATAAAAATACACCGACTCGACCTACTCTTGTGTATGACTCGTCCACAGCCGATCGTGCTATAATAGGAATATCCCATTCGCTTATCAAACCTACCCGTGTACTGCATATTACCGACTCTCACATTACATTCGCCGGACCCGAAGACGAGGTGTATGCCGAATATTCTGCTCGGATGGGTGCCGCGTACGAAAAGGGAACCCATTACAAATCGGGAGAAGAGATCAGCCGTACCGAGGCTTTCTCGACAATCCTTCGTGAAGCGAAACAATTAAAAATCGACTTGATTGTACTTACCGGCGACATACTCAACTATCCGTCAAAGAGTGCCGTCCAGTTTTTGTTGGATGAACTGAATTCATGCGGTATTCCATATCTCTACACAGCCGGAAACCACGATTGGCATTTGGAGGGTTTACCCGGGTCGAGCCACGTCTTGAGAGAAAAGTGGCGTCAAGATATCCTTCTACCTCTTTATCAAGGAGAGAATCCCTCTCACTACGCTCGACAGATTAACGGGATCAACTTCTTAATGATAGACAATTCGACCTATCAGATGACTGCCGAGCAGGTGGCTTTCCTTCGAGAGCAAAGTGCCCTTGAGTTGCCCATGGTGATAGGTATGCATATCCCGGTAAGTATTAGTGATCAGTCATACGGAATAGGAAGTCGTAAATGGGGTGCCGCTGTAGATAACGGATATATCACCGAGCGTCGTGAAGTTTGGCCTGAAGAGGGTCACAATCAGGAGACCTATGATTTTGTAGCAGAGTTGCTCAAAGCTCCCGTGGCAATTGTGTTGTGCGGCCATATACACACTTCTAAAACCGAGCGGACAGGGGGATTTTTGCAGTATGTTACCCCTATGGGCCGTTACGGGCATTACCTTATCCTCGAAATTTTACCGGATAATAAATAAAAGACCCAATGAATGCAATCAAGAAAAAGTCAATCGGATTGACCCTTACATTAGCTGCTCCCTTAGCATTAGCTGCGCAAACATCGCAGAAACCGAACGTTATTATCGTCTATACCGACGATCAAGGCACACTCGACGCGGGGTGCTATGGAGCGAAAGATCTTTTAACTCCCAATATCGACCGCCTTGCAACCGAAGGAGTCCGTTTTTCACGCTTTTATGGCGCGCCTGTCAGTTCTGTATCACGTGCGGCACTGCTCACCGGACAGTTCTCTCTCCGCAATGGGGTGGTGAGCAACGTAGGAGGTAATCATTATATGCGCCCCGAACGAACCACCCTTGCCGAGGTGATGAAGGAAAACGGATACAATACCGCCTTAATAGGTAAATGGCACTTGGGCACGGTGGATGGCGCACGTCCTAACCAGCAGGGATTTGATTACTTTTTCGGACATCGCGACGGATGTATCGACAACTATTCCCATTTCTTTTATTGGGCAGGGCCTAATAGACATGATCTGTGGCGAAATGAAACAGAGGTATTCAACGACGGGCAATACTATCCCGATCAATTGGTGAGGGAGTTGAAAAATTATGTCACCCAGCATCGTACTAAGCCATTCTTTATCTATTGGGCCTCCAACATGCCTCACTATCCGCTGCAACCCCGTACCAAATGGTTGGAGTACTACAATGCGAAGAAGGTTCCCTACCCACGCAATCTCTACAACGCCTTTTTGAGTACGTTTGACGAGACGTTGGGAGAGGTGCTCGATTTTCTCGACAAGGAAGGACTTAGAGAAAATACCATTATCGTATTTCAATCGGACAATGGACACAGTGTGGAGGAGCGCAATCACTTCGGAGGAGGGTATGCCGGACCGTATCGCGCCGCGAAATTCTCTCTTTTCGAAGGAGGTATTCGAGTGCCGGCCATTATCAGTTATCCTCAGAAGCTCCCTCAAGGGGAGGTTCGAGAGCAGAAGGCGATGAATGTTGATTGGTTTCCAACCGTGTTGGACCTTTGTGGGATTACCTATAAGCAAGAAGATATGGACGGAAGAAGTCTGCTCCCGCTTATTCAAGACCCCGCACTCCGATCTCCACACGATGTGCTCTTTTTCGATAGCGGCAATCAATGGGCAGTGATGCAGAATGATTGGAAATTGATTTCGCGTCCCCAAGATCCCACCTCGAAAGAGCGAATCACTGACACACTTTATCTTACAAACCTACGGAAGGACGTAACAGAGTCTGCTAACCTTGCTTCTGAAAATCAGGAGAAGGTGAAGGAGCTACTCCGGCTCAGGCAGGATTTTGTAGCGAAACAGCCAAAATAAGAGTATTTCCTACTGTTAACTTCCAATTCACGATGCGTTCATTTATTGTCAATTAATGGAAAAACACTACTTTTGCGCTCCGGGATGTATGCTCATCAGGGCAATTCCTCACATCTTCCCGGTTTTATATCGACCTCATTGATTACAATAAGTTAACAAACTCAATAATGGCAGTAGAACTTAAAGAACTAACCTCACGCAGTGAGAACTATTCCCAGTGGTATCAGGATCTGGTGATCAAGGCTGATCTGGCTGAAAATTCAGCGGTTCGCGGTTGTATGGTTATTAAACCTTACGGATATGCGATATGGGAAAAAATGCAACGTGTGCTCGATGATATGTTTAAGGAGACCGGACACGTAAATGCCTATTTTCCGCTTTTTATTCCCAAATCGTTTCTCAGTCGTGAAGCCGATCATGTGGAGGGATTCGCGAAAGAGTGCGCGGTAGTGACTCACTACCGATTGAAAAACGCCGCTGATGGTTCGGGTGTTGTTGTGGATCCGGATGCCAAACTGGAGGAAGAACTGATTGTTCGTCCTACTTCGGAGACAATCATCTGGAACACCTACAAGAATTGGATTCAATCTTACCGCGATCTTCCTATCCTTTGCAATCAATGGGCTAATGTGGTGCGTTGGGAAATGCGTACGCGTCTGTTTCTTCGTACAGCTGAATTCTTGTGGCAAGAGGGACATACCGCGCATGCCACAGAGCAGGAGGCGGTGGAAGAGGCTGTGCGCATGTTGAATGTGTATGGACGATTTGCCGAAGAGTTTATGGCTGTTCCTGTGGTGAAAGGGGTGAAGTCGGCTTCAGAGCGTTTTGCCGGAGCGGTGGATACATACACAATCGAGGCGTTGATGCAAGATGGTAAGGCGTTGCAGAGCGGTACGTCGCACTTTCTCGGACAGAACTTCGCCAAGGCGTTTGATGTTACTTTCGCCTCCAAAGAGGGTACACGCGACTACGTGTGGGCTACCTCATGGGGTGTATCTACCCGTTTGATCGGTGCGTTGATTATGGCGCACTCCGATGATAACGGATTGGTGCTTCCTCCCAAGCTCGCTCCCTATCAAGTGGTAATTGTTCCGATTTACCGCAGCGAAGAGCAGTTGCAACAACTGAGTGCCAAGATCGAACCGATTATTGCCAAACTCAAAGCATTGGGAGTTTCGGTGAAATACGACAGTTCGGACAATAAAAAACCGGGATGGAAGTTTGCCGAATATGAATTGAAAGGTGTTCCTGTTCGATTGGCTATGGGTGGTCGTGATCTTGAGAACAACACCGTTGAGGTGGCTCGTCGCGATACGTTGACCAAGGAGACCGTTAGTTGTGATAATATTGAGAATTACATCAAGGATTTGCTCGACGAGATTCAAGCGAATATCTTCCGTAAGGCCTTCGATTATCGGGCGGCAAACACCCGTACTGTTGAAACGTACGAAGAGTTTAAAGAAAAACTCGAAGAGGGCGGATTCCTTCTTGCTCACTGGGATGGTACGGCAGAAACCGAAGAACTGATCAAGGCTGAAACAAAAGCCACGATTCGCTGTATTCCGCTCGAAGGTGACAAGACTCCCGGAGTGTGTATGGTTACCGGTAAACCATCCGCGCAACGTGTGCTTTTTGCCCGTGCCTACTAACCGAGTATAAGATAATTTTACTGACTATACAAGCCGCTTCATTGATATCAATGGAGCGGCTTTTTTTACAACTGTATGTTGTGTTATTACTTCTCTATACGATGTGCTGAAAATAGGACGGCTCGTATTGAGAAAAAGGACGGGACGTTTTGATCAATACGTCCCGTCCTTTTGACTAAAACGTATGCTCCTTTTTGAGGGTGCAATTATTCGTCAAGAAGAGGTAGAGGATTGAAAGTGGATTCAGCCACTCGAAGAATGAAAAAAGCCTGCGTTTCTTATCGAAAAGAGACGCAGGCATTGTATTGGAGTCTAACTCTATTTAGAAAGGTAAATCATCTCCGGATGCTGAAAAATCAGCAGGAAGTGGAGCCGTTCCAATTGGATCGTTTTCCGTAGGTGGAGGTGGAGGAGGTATCGGTACTCCTCCCGATTGTGGCATTGAGGCCGCTTGGATTTTCCACGCTTTTACATCGGTGTACCATCTGCCATTGAATTCGCGGCTTTCAATATCGAAGTCGATAGTGAGAGTATTGCCGATCTCAAGGATGGAAGGATTAATCTTATCGCCCCAGATGGCAACGCATACTTTGCGGGGAAACTGTCCTCCCTCTATTTCAACAATAATATCTTGTTTGCGCCATTCTCCATTTCGTCCGGTTCCGGTCTGAAGAGGCAGTATCTGTATCAGTTTAGCTGTTAATTGCATTATTGGAGAGTTATTTTTTCAAACGAAGAAGGTTGGTAAATTGATTGAAGAAAGAGGTGTTTTCTCTGAAGCCCGCCACTTTCTCAGCACCCGGTCCAAACGCGAAGATGGGAACAGGAGAAGCGGTATGTCCTTTAGAGGTAAATTTCACAGTGATCTCTTTTTTCTCGTAATCGCCTTTGCTGATTGCCAAACCACCAGTCTCATGATCGGCGGTAATCACTACCAATGTGTTTCCATCCGCTTCAGCGAAATCAAGTACTTTACCAACGGCACGGTCGAAGTCGAGTGTTTCCCCAATCATATAGTCGGCATCGTTGGCATGGCCACCCCAGTCGATTTGTGATCCTTCGATCATTAAAACGAATCCTTTTTTGTTGTTCTTCAATGCATTGATAGCTGCCATAGATGCATCGGCAAGGAAATTGGGATCGCGATCCTTGATAGGAGCCAGATGTTCAGCAGTTACAAGAGCACCCATTTTGCCAGGTTTCACGTTGCGGGCATCCTCGAGTGTATATACCACTTGATAGCCTTTTTGTTTGAGTTCTTCAGAGATGTTGCGTCCGTCTTTACGGGTTTCGAAGAATTTGCGTCCTCCACCGATGAATACGTCGATATCGCTGTCAAGAAAATCGGCGGCGATGTTCTCATCGTCGGAGCGACTTTGCTCGTGAGCAACGAAAGAAGCGGGAGTGGCATGGGTAACAGAGCTGGTTGATACAACTCCGGTTGACAATCCCGATTTTTTAGATACTGCTAAGATGGAAGGGATCAATGATCCGTCGGGAGCGACTCCGATCATTCCGTTGTTTGTCTTCTTTCCTCCGGCAATAGCTGTTCCTCCGGCTGCTGAGTCGGTTGTATAGTCGTTAGCTGAGTTTGTTTTTGAGTATCCGATAACGGGACAGCGGTCAGTCATGTTCAATGTTCCTCCGTTGGCGGTGAATGCTGCTTGCACCTGATTAATACCCATACCGTCACCGATCATAATGATGATATTCTTGGGATTTTTTGCCATAGCAGCAGTGGCTACAGCTACAAAAAGAATCAATAAAATGTTTCTTGTTCTCATATTGGTTTGATTTTAGTTTGTCTCGATACTGGTCAATATCTTTTTGATCTCTTCATCTGTTTCGTAGAGTCGGTTGCGGCATAGAGAAATCAACTCAGACGAACGTTTCACCATTCCTTTGAGTTCGTCAATGGAACAGTCGTTGCTTTGAAGTCGTTTCTGAATCAACTCCAATTCAGCTAACGCGTCAGAGTAAGAGAGCTCTTTTTTTGCCATAAATACGAGTTGGGTTTGATGTACAAAGTTGTAGAAAAAATACGAAACGTGAAAATCTTTTATCGGTAACCAAGCAGCGATTGAGATTATTTATACTTTGATATAACAAATAGGGAGTGATAGAGTTTCGTTTCCCGAAAAATAGGACTCGGAATAAGAATGAGGCATAAGTAGAATGCGAAGAGCTAAAAATAAGATTTTCAACTTATTAAATAGTATTAGGTTGACTCGAGAGTTTATTTTGCCTACCTTTGCAGATTATTTTAAAAAATAGTAATCATGACATTGGAAATTGAACCAAAAGAGATTTTGGATGCGTATAGCACTCCGATCGTTCAACAAACCGCCTTTTGGTCGAAAGTAAAACAGCAACTCGGGATTCATTCAAGTGCATTTGAATTTAAAGTGCGCAACAGCGATTTGTACCTAAATGTGGGAGGTTACTCCTATACGCAGGGTGATGTGATTATGTTTTATCAATACCTCAATTCGGAAGATTATATCGCCTATTTTCCGTATGGCCCCGAGATAGAACCCTCGGAAGAGAATCAAGGATGCTTCTTGGAAGAGTTGTCGGAGTGTCTCCGTTCGTATCTTCCTAAGAATTGTGTTGCTTTGCGGTATGATTTGAATTGGGAGTCGCACTGGTGCAAGGAGGACGACTTTGACGAAAATGGGGTGTGGAAGGGACTTCCGGAGAAGACTTTTCAGGAGTTTCATCTCAACTACAGTACCTGCAATTGGAACCTAAAGAAGTCAAACAGCAATATACTTCCGGCGAATACCGTATTGGTTGATCTGCATAGATCGGAAGAGGAGATCTTATCGCAGATGAAACCCAAAA
This sequence comes from Bacteroidales bacterium, assembly GCA_047972845.1. GTDB lineage: Bacteria > Bacteroidota > Bacteroidia > Bacteroidales > JBKEBB01 > JBKEBB01. The sequence goes on along the minus strand of JBKEBB010000041.1, from coordinate 28,576 downwards.
CGCGCTACAATATCAAATTGTCCGAACGTAAGGGGGTGGATGTGCGCTCGGTGGGCATTGAGGGGCTGGATGTGTGGTACAAACTGTATTGTGAGACCGCCAATCGGAACAAACTCAATGTGAACAGTCTGGATTATTTTAGATCTGTGTTTACCTCACGGATGGAGAAGATAACAGATGACGTGGAGGTGAAATTATTGATAGCCTATGCCGACAAAGAGCCTCTCGCGGCGATGTTCTTAGTGTTGTCGAGCCATCGAGCTACCTATCTGTATGGAGCTTCTTCGTCGGAGAATCGAAACATGATGCCTACCTATGCGCTTCAGTGGAAGGCAATCCAGATAGCCAAAGCCAATAAATGCACCGAGTACGATATGTTTGGTATCGCACCGCGTCCCGAGCCTTCGCACCCGATGTATGGATTGTATAAGTTCAAGCAGGGGTTTGGAGGAGAGATATATCATCAGCTGGGATGCTGGGACTATCCGTTGGATGAAGAAAAATACTCCGTATTTCAGGCCTATGAGATGAAACAGCAGGGTTATTACGTCTAAGGATAGATGTATGACATATCTGTAGGGCGATGATTGGAGTGGGGTGATGTGGGCTGAGGTTAGAAGGTAACCGTCTTGTCAGCCCACACCACTACATTCACACAATCGATCATGGTTGATATCGGACAAGCCTCGCTTCCCTCCAGCTTTCGTGAAGTTAGGCAGGTACCACAGGCCAGAATCTCACCACCTACCTCAACAAACTTCTTCAATTGTTGATCCACATTGTACTTTTCGTGGGTCAGTCCTTCGCATTCCACGGCCTCTCCCATCAGAAAGAGTTTTACTTCGTGTCCTTGCTTTACGGCCGTAACTGCAAATCGGAAGGCGTTCCATGCCTTCTCATACTCTTTTGTTTCGAGGATGATTCCTATCTTCATACGATCAGTGTGTTATTGGTTAGTACTGCAAAAAGAGAAATAATTGAAAACATATTTATTGCTCCATATTGCAAAGCTATAAACAATTGTTGGACAAACAACGGTCGCTAATTGCTAAAGGATTACTCGTTTTTGAGGAATCCTCCTTATTAGTGGACGAATCATACCTAACCGTTTTCAAAATAGTGTATCTTTGTCTCTACTCGATAATGTAGGGAATAAAAACTAACCAATAAATATGTACACCATGAATGTGGATATGATTACACTTAAAAGTAGAAAACAAAAGGGTCTCAGAACCATTTCTCTGATTCTCGTTTTTATGTTGATTCAATCGGTTGCGGCTTCGCTCTATGCCGAGAAGGTGCTGAGGATTGCTGTCGCGGGAATGTCCCATGGGCATATCTCGTTTATTATGAATAGGCCTGACAAAGGTGATTTTAAGTTGGTGGGGGCGTGTGAGTCGGACAACGAATTGATAGAAAAGATGAAAAGCAGGTATCGACTGGAGTCGAATCTGATCTATTCGAATCTGGAAGAGATGTTGGATAAGACCAAACCGGAGGTGGTTGTCGCTTTTGGGTCTATTTACGATCATCTGTCGGTGGTGAAGGCTTGCGCTCCCAGAGGAATCCATGTGATGGTAGAGAAGCCTCTTGCGGTGAGTATGGAGCATGCCAACGAGATGGCTGATCTGGCAAGAAAACATCAAATACATCTTCTTACCAACTACGAGACCTCGTGGTATCCAACCACCGCTCTATCCATGGAGTTGGTGCAGAAAGATAACTTTGTCGGTAAGGTTAGGAAGGTGGTTATTCACGATGGGCATCGCGGACCGAAGGAGATTGGTTGTGATAAATTTTTCTTGGGATGGTTGACCGATCCCGTACTAAACGGTGGGGGAGCGGTGGTTGATTTTGGTTGTTACGGGGCCAACTTGATGACCGCGTTGACAAAAGGAGAAAAACCAATTGCGGTTACTGCTGTGTTGCGTCAGTTCAAGCCCGACGTATATCCAAAAGTGGACGATAACGCGACGATCATTGTTTCGTATCCCGAATCGGAATGTATCATTCAAGCCTCGTGGAACTGGCCTTTTGACCGGAAAGATATGGAAATTTACGGAACGAAGGGGGTTATTTTCGCTGACAATAGCACCGATATGCGTCTTCGATCGTCAGATATGCCTAAGATGGAGCAACGTCGGGTAACGGAGAACGATGTGGAAGTGTATAAAGATCCGTTTGCCTACTTGTATAATGTGATTACCGGAAAGATAACCCAACCTCCTTATGGGCTGTACTCGTTGGAGAATAACCTGATGGTGGTTCGAATTCTTGACGCGGCCCGCGAATCGGCAAAAACAGGAAAGACGGTCGTTCTTGCTGATTAATTGTGATCCAATAATCGGTTCGATTATTCCTTTTTGATAGAAAGTAAAAAACCGTCTAACGAATTTCGTTAGACGGTTTTTAGTTTGGTTTTCAAAGGTGGTGCCACCAGGAATCGAACCGGGGACACAAGGATTTTCAGTCCTTTGCTCTACCAACTGAGCTATGGCACCTTCCGTTGTTTTGCGAGTGCAAAGATAGGATATTCTTTTTTACCGTGCAACTATTCGAGTGGAAAAATGTCGATTATTTCAGCATTAACGCAGGAAGAAGCGATAGGTAATTGTTCCCTGTTGGTGCCCTTCATTCGATATGTCGTTGAATTTCGCCTGCTTAGCCGCCGTGAGCGCGGCATTACGTAGTTGCTGATTATCTATATTGGTTCCTCGTCCGATGGTAGCGGACAATACGTTTCCGTATCTATCTACGGTGATATTAACCACCACGACACCTTCTTCCTGTACTCCGTAGGTAGGGCGGGGGAGTTGTCCTCGCAGAGATCGTCCTGCCAGCGACCATGAGTTTCCATGTCCGCCAATTCCTTCGTTGGCACCCGTATTGGAGTTTCCAAAGGGGCTTCCCTGGTTTCCGCTACCTCTGTCGGAATCACCTTGCGAAGTGGCCGTGCTGTTAGAAGAGAAGGCTCCTGAGGCACGCTTGTTTATCGCGTCAATCCGTTTCTGTTCTTCCGCTTTACGTTGTTTTTCTGCCAACTCCTCTTTTTTTCTTTTCTCAGCGGCTGCGACTTCCATTCTTCTTTTGTCGTTCGCCTCCTTTTTCTTCTGGGATTCTATCTCCTCTTTTCTTTTTTTCTCAGCTTGCTTCATCGCGAGAGACTCCTCCACATCTTGTGTGGTCACCTCTTGAGGTCCTGATTGTGGAGTGGATGATGCTTGTGGGGTGGCAGGTTGAATGGGTTCGGGAGTAGGTCTGTCCACTCTGTCCGGTTCAAACTCTCCCGTAGATTCGTTTACGCTACCGAAATTAACCAACACACCCTCTTCGAGTTCATTGACCACCCGTGTCATTCCGCAAAAGAGCAGTATAACCAAGATAATCCCGTGAAACACGAGCGTACCGATCCATCCGTTTATTTTACTTTTCGATTCGTCCACAGCGTTTAGTTGGGTCGCGTTACAATTACCATTCTGAATTTATTTTCATTGGCGATATTGATCACCCTTACCACTTCTTTATATGGCACCTCTTCGTCGGCATAGAGTGCTACATACATCTCCGGTTCTTTGGTTTGACTTTCTAATAGAAAAGGAGTAATATCTTCAAACTGTACCTTTTTCTCCCGTTGGTTTCCAAAGGCCACATAGTAGTTCAGCTCCTTGTCAATAGTTACACGGGTGAGAGGCTTTGCAGAGGTCTGCTTTCTGGCTTGCGGCAACAATATTTTGATGGCATTGGGGAAAACCACCGTTGATGTCACCATAAAGAAAATAAGCAACAGGAAGATCACATCGGTCATGGATGCCATGCTGAAGGTTGCCGTGATTCTATTTCTTCTTTTAAGGGCCATAGTATTTGTATTGATTGATTGAGTTGCTCTGCCAGAGCAGAGGGGTAAATGCCTCAGATGAATGAATAGGAAAAGAGCCTCTTATCCTTATTCGGCAGGAGCGTTGAGGATATCCATAAACTCCATGGTTTTGGCCTCCATCTGATGGACTACCTTGTCCACTTCGGAAACGAGGTAGTTGTAGGCAAACAGTGCGATGATACCTACTATCAATCCTGCCACAGTGGTAACCAATGCTTGATAAATACCGGAAGATAGGAGTGTGATGTCGGCATTGTTTCCGGCGTTGGCCATGTCGAAGAAGGCCTGAACCATTCCGGTAACTGTTCCGAGGAAGCCGATCATAGGAGCTCCTGCAGCTACAGTGGCTAAGAGAGGAAATCCTTTCTCGAGGTTTGCGATTTCAAGATTACCCACATTCTCAATGGCTACAAGCACGTCATTCATCGGGCGACCTAAGCGTGAGATTCCTTTTTCAATCATGCGAGCCGAGGGGGTATTGACTGTTCGGCAAAGGTTTTTCGCCGAGTCGATTTTTCCTTCCCGAATATAATCTTTGATGCGATTCATAAACGAGTTGTCCTCTTTGCTTGCTTTGCGGATAACAACAACCCGTTCAAAAAAGATGTAGATGGCCAGGAATGATAATAGGAATAGAGGAATCATGATCCATCCTCCTTTCATTGTCAGTTCCAATAAGTTCATCTCTGTGGCTTTATCAACCACCTGTGTTAGTTCGGGCACTTGCGATGCGGCACCCGCCAATTCTTGTTGAAGAGAGAGCAAAACACTCATGTTGTATAGTTGTTTAGTCGTTTAAAATAGCGTTAAACCGGCAGGCTCTTGGGTCTGTCAGCAACTATTCCGGTGCGGCTGTCAATTACTCCGTCCTGCTTGTTCTCTATGTTGGGATATCAAATAATCAAACAGGCCTTGTACTGTTTAATTGTTTCGGCAATTCCTAAATACAACGCGTCCGCGACCAACGCGTGACCAATCGACACTTCGTCGAGATTAGGAATCTGAGCACGGAAGTAAGAGAGGTTGACCAAGCTCAGGTCGTGGCCTGCGTTCAGGCCGAGTCCACACCGTTTAGCAGTTTTGGCAGCCTCTATGTAGGGGGCGATGGCTTTCTCCGGATTTGATTTAAACATCAACGCGTAAGGTTCGGTATATAGTTCAACACGGTCGGCACCTGCTTTTGCAGCGTATTCAACGAACTGAACTTCCGGTGCTACAAACAATGATGTTCGAATGCCGTATTCTTTAAACTTTTCTACCACCTCGGTCAAAAATCCGAGATGTTCTACCGTATCCCATCCCTCGTGAGAGGTGATAGCATCCGGAGCATCGGGAACAAGCGTTACTTGCTGGGGCCTCGCCTCAAGTACCAATTTGATAAATTCCTTTGATGGATATCCTTCAATGTTGAATTCAGTACGAACTACTTTGCGTAAGTCGTGCACATCCGCATAGCGAATATGTCGTTCGTCGGGTCGGGGATGAACTGTAATTCCATCTGCTCCCATCCTTTCGCAATCAATAGCAAACTGAACCACATCGGGGATGTTTCCACCGCGAGAGTTTCGCAATGTGGCGATCTTATTGATATTTACGCTTAATTTAGTCTGCTTGCTCATGTATCTCTCGTTTATGAAAACTTTCTTTCAAAATATTTTTTAAAAAAGAAATGATATGTAATATTGGGAAAATATGTACATTTACTCCAATTCCGATACAAAGATAGTGGGTTTTATGGATTGTGGAGCCAGAATTAGGTTTTTTATGCCTTCCGCGAATTCTTCAATCATTCCTAAACCCCTTTATATAAAGCGTTTTGGAAGTATCGAAGCAGCAAATAATACTCCTTAAATTCGTTAAACATGATAAACGGACTCTACAATGATATTCGAAATGTCTATTTGAAGGTAAAACACTTAGAGCCGTTCAAATATATATATTGGACTATAGGTGAGGTGATTGAAGATACAATAAGTCTATTTTCCTTGATTTGGGTCCCCATTGTAGGCTCCATTGCTATCTCCTTTTTCTTCATAGATGAGTTTCCATTATTATGGGTGCAGGTGCTTATTTGGGTAAATCTGGTGATCTTTCTCTCAGTCCCTTTACCGCTATTTTTACGATTGTACTTCATCTACCATCGTGCTCCTCGAAAACGGTTGGAGTGGCTGATCTCTCTATTGATTCCAATAGCAGGCAACAATATCAAAATGGACGATGGGCGCTTCTTTCATCTATTTTTCAGATTCAAGGACAGAGAATACTTCACATTAATTGAAACGTTTGACAAAAAGAAATTACTATTTCGTCAGCAATTTATGTTGTGTATTGGATTCCTTTTCACCGATTCTTACACCGAGAAAAAGATGCAACGGCTATCCGGAGAGATTATATCTTATTTGGAGGGAAAAGAATATGCCGAATATTTTGTGTGGAATGACAGCTCTATGCGTGTGTACATTCCCTTAGAAAAGGTAACAACAGAGCTTGTTTCCGATATCTTAAATCAGTTTCTCTATCTCGAAGCGCGCTTCAAAATTAAGCCAGCGGATCATACTCGTATGGTGGTACGAAATCCTTGGGATACACCAACGGAAAGTACAAAGGATAGTAAATAGAGTGTTGAGATTCGTTTCAGTCTCCTTCTCCCATCGTAACCGTCTATAATTCAAACATCTATTATTCATTATGTTGTGGTCGGATTCTGTTTTTCAGATCGAATAATTCTATGACGAAAAAAGGAATATACCTTTTGAGTAATACGTATGCTCCTTTTGAGTAAAAGGAGTACTCCTTTTGATGAAAAGGTATATTCTGTTTTTACAGGTGGTTTATTTGAAGCTGAAATGGGTCACTACCGGATAGTGATCAGAAAAATGGACCTTAGGGACCTCGCTGTTCGATGGAACTAATCCGGGAGAGTAAAGAATATGGTCTATCCTAAAGTAGAGTAGGTGGCTGTAGTAGGTGATTCCGGGTCCGAATCCACTATCAATAAAGGCACTTCGGAGGTTGTCGCCCTTGATGAGATAATAGGCGTGAGATTGCTGAGTGTCGTTGAAGTCGCCACAAACGATGACTTCACCTTTGGCCTTGTCAATTATTTTGCGAACCTCTTTGGCCTGTTCAGCTCGTTTGACTGCCGAATGTCCGTATTTGCGTATTATATCGAAACGTTTTTCTTTAATCTTATCAATGTCCGGATTGTCGAGCATTTCTCTGTAGAACTGACGTTCGGAGTTGGATAGTCCGTTTGATTCGAGGTGATTGTTGATGATCGTGATTGTTTTTCCCTTTTTCACCTCCACTTCGTACACAATCGAAGCGTTTGAACTTGATTTATAATTTATTTGACGGGCACTCTTTATCGGGTATTTTGATAGCAAAGCCAATCCTGAACGGGCACCCCATTTCTTCATATCGAATTGGGCTACATGTTTGTATTTATATTTCTTGAATGCCGTTTTGTAGGAGATCTCTTCTCCGGCTTTATCTCCGGCATGTACCCAAAACATCTCTTGCATGCAAACAATATCGGCATCTTCTTCATTGATGAAATCGACCAGTTTTCTGGTTGTCTTATTGAGTTTACTTCCGTGTTTATACCCTTGAACGTTGTAGGTCATAAACTTAATGTCAGATGTAGAAGATTGGCTGAATATGCTTTTTACCGGGAAGTAGTTGGAGATAGGTTTGGCACAAAGAAAGAAAAAGATCAGCGAAGCAACGAGACAGCTTCGCACCTTCCAAATACCGAGAATTAAGAATCCGAGATTTAGGATGATAAAAACAGGAAAAATCAGTCCGATGTATGGAGCAATCCGATATACATATGGGTCGAGTCTGTCTGAGTAGGCAGAGAGAACCAATAGAGCTCCCACGAACAGGTTGAGAGAGAGCAAAATTATATGTATGAATCGACGAATTGTTTCCATAAAAAACAGGGAGGAAGGTTATTTACGGTAGGATACCCCTATAGGAGAGTCCCTTTGTCTTGATTAGTGGTCGTGTGTAATAGTGTTGGTTTCCCTCTCGCAAGACATTGCGTCTTTACGAACGATTATTGATCCGTGTTTTTATTACCGGCCTCGAAGAGCTTTTTTTTCTCCTCGGAGCTAAGGCTGGCATATCCCGAACGCTTCAAGCGTTCCAATATTTCGTTGAGTTCACTCTCTTCGCTGTGTTTTCTTTTGTTGTAGTCGTAGTCTGTTTCAGTACGGCGATAGGTGACCTTCAGTTTGGGTGAAGGCTTGAACCAGTTTACCACTTTGTCGATTATACGATTAAAAAAGCGGGTAATATCTTTTCCTTTACGGTATCTTTCGGCAAACAAATACCCGACCAATGCTCCACCAAGGTGGGCGATGTTTCCTCCGGCATTGTCTGAAGTGACCGATAATAGATCCAGAAAGATGGTAAACAAGGCAATGTACTTTATTTTTACACGACCGATGATGAGTAGATTAACCTCTACATTGGGAGCGTAGAACGCCACAGCCACTACGATAGCCAGAATAGAGGCGGAGGCACCCATCAAGTAGGAGTGGTAAACTACTTCGTTGAAGTAGGGGAATAGATTGTAAGCAAGAATATAGAGAAGAGCACCTCCCAAACCACCGAGCAGATACAGACCTCCCATCTGTCTTTCGTTAAAATATGAGAGGAAGATATTGCCAAACCAATACATCCATAGCATGTTGAACAAGATATGGGTGAATTCATAGTGGAGAATCATGTAGGTGAGAATGCTCCACGGCTGGTAAAGAAGCGACATCGGGGAAGAGGGCAGCTGCAATAGTTGCAAGATGCCTTGCGCATCGAGTTTGAAGAGCGTAAACGCTACCACCAATAGGCGGATGGCGAGAAACATCCCTACATTGATGTATATCAGTTTATGGAGGAGGGATCCTTCATTAAACCTGGTTTTAAGATCAGCGATAATAGTTCCCATCGTTCATGCTTTTATTCTTCCACATGCGGATCATAATGTAGGCGAACAACATTCCTCCCAAGTGGGCAAAGTGGGCAACATTGTCGCCACGGAAACTGGCAACTCCCATAAACAATTCGATCAGACCGTAACCAATCATAAGATATTTGGCTTTGATCGGAATTGGGATAAACATCAAATAGAGAGGGGCATTGGGAAACATCATTCCGAATCCCAGTAGGATGCCGAAAACAGCACCTGATGCTCCGATGGTGATGGCTTGATCGAAAATCAACGATTTAGGAATGATCGCGTGCATCGAATCGACAATGGGTACATTTGCGGTAATAATGGGCCACATGTCATACACCCAAGTGAGTTGTTGGATAACCCCGGCACCGATTCCGGTAAACAGGTAGAACGTAAGGAATCGTTTTGGTCCCCAAACCGATTCAAGTACACGTCCAAACATAAACACGGAGAACATGTTGAAAAAGAGATGGGTGAAGCTTCGTGTGTCGTGTAAAAACATGTAGCTTACCATTTGAGCCGCGTTGAATTTATCGCTGAGGATAAAGTGCATACCCAACCAATCGATCAGGTCAAACGGACGACCGAAGAAACGAAGAGTAATTGAAGGCAACGTGATGGATGCAATCCAAAAAATAACGTTGATCAACAATAGATTCTTTGTAACAACTGGAAGTGAGCTAAAGAAGCCGGATCTATTGGAATACATAATTAAAGTAGTGTTATGGATTTCAAATTTGAGCGATCAGAGGCTGCCTTCAATAGGTATTTTGCTGTTTATTGTGCAAAATCAACCTATCAAGCCTCTTATTCGGAAATGAGTTGAGAGAGGAGGCGGACGTTTGATTGTCCGCTCCGACGCTAATTTTAGTGACGGAGGACCTTTAACAGCTCCACTTCGAAATGCAGTGTGGTAAAGGGAAGGATATTTCCGCTTCCGGAATCTCCATATCCCAAATCCCATGGAATCACCACCTCATATTTATCCCCTGAAACCATTTGTTGGAGCATTTCGTTGAATCCTTTCACAACACCTTCCATAGGAAATGAGGCAGGAACATCGTCCCAAGTAGGCTGGTCTCCTTCGAATGATTTGTCGAAAATGGAGTCATTTTTATTCCATCCCTTGTAGTGACATTGGATAATGCTGTTGAAAATAGGAGGAATTGAATCGGGATGGCCCGAAGCTAACTTTTTGATGAGCAGTTCGCCCCCTCCACGATTGGTGGGAATACTAAGAATCTCATATTTCCCGGATGCCCTCAAAGTGGCAAAATATTCATCGTTTTCTTTCTTCCATGCGTCATAGTTGTCGTAGCTGGTAGTTTTGTCTTCACACGATACAATAAAGACTGTCAGCAGAATAACAGAAACGACCCATTTGATTGTTTTTTTCATACGAATATTTATTCTTTTGTTATGGTGTATGGAACTGTTATGTAAATCAAATTCTACTCAATCTATTCTTCGAGTGTTTTAACGATCTACATGCTCGTTTCATTCATCTGTTTGTTATTGTAATATGTCGGCCTATTTGTTTATCGATCGGATTACACCGGACATCGTATCCAAACAGAACAACCAAATTATACCATCTGTTTTTTCATCAATTCTTTCATGCTAACCTCTTTTCCGATAATCTTGCTAAGATCGGAAATGGGTATTCGCTCTTGAACCATGGTGTCGCGGTAACGAATGGTTACGCACTTATCTTCGAGCGTTTGGTGGTCGATAGTCGCGCAGAAAGGAGTTCCGATGGCATCCTGACGTCTGTAGCGTTTACCGATTGAGTCTTTTTCGTCGTATTGACAATTGAACTCAAACTTCAGATCATCCATTATTTCGCGAGCAATTTCCGGTAAACCATCCTTTTTAACCAGTGGAAGAACCGCCAGTTTCACAGGAGCAAGGGCTGAAGGGAGTCTCAGCACTACCCGAGAGTCGCCTCCCTCAAGTGCCTCTTCACAATAAGAGGCGGCCAATACGCTTAAGAAGGTACGGTCAACCCCGATAGAGGTTTCAATCACGTAGGGCACGTATGATTTAGTGTGCTCCGGATCGAAGTACTGCAACTTCTTGCCGGAAAAATTTTCGTGGCTGCCTAAGTCGAAATCGGTACGTGAGTGTATTCCTTCCACCTCTTTGAATCCGAAAGGCATTTCGAACTCTATATCGGTAGCGGCATTGGCGTAGTGAGCCAACTTATCGTGGTCGTGGAAACGATATTTATGTGATCCGAATCCGAGTGATTCATGCCACTTTAAGCGGCGCTCTTTCCAGTATTTAAACCATTCCAACTCCTCGCCGGGACGCACAAAGAACTGCATCTCCATCTGCTCGAATTCGCGCATACGGAAGATGAATTGACGGGCAACGATCTCATTGCGGAACGCTTTTCCGATTTGTGCAATTCCGAAAGGAATCTTCATCCGGCCTGTCTTTTGTACGTTCAGGAAGTTTACAAAGATACCTTGTGCGGTTTCAGGACGCAGATAGACTTTCATCGCACCGTCGGCAGTAGATCCCATTTCGGTGGAGAACATCAGATTGAACTGACGCACCTCTGTCCAGTTTTTGGTGCCACTTATCGGACAAACGATTTCGTAGTCGAGGATGATTTGTCGGAGTTCCTCCAGATTCACATCGTTCAGGGCTTTGGCAAAGCGAGTGTGTAGCTCGTCGCGCTTCTGTTTTGCTTCAAGAATCCGGGGATTGGTATCGCGGAAAAGAGCCTCATCGAAAGTTTCGCCAAAACGTTTGGCGGCTTTTTCCACCTCTTTATTGATTTTATCATCGAATTTCGCCAGCTGATCTTCAATAAGCACATCGGCACGATAGCGCTTTTTCGAATCTTTGTTGTCGATGAGAGGATCGTTGAAGGCATCTACGTGTCCGGATGCTTTCCAAATAGTCGGATGCATGAAAATAGCAGAGTCGATTCCGACTACATTCTCGTGAAGCAGAACCATGCTGTCCCACCAGTATTTCTTAATGTTGTTTTTTAGTTCAACGCCCATCTGGCCGTAGTCATACACGGCTGCCAGTCCATCATAAATTTCGCTTGACTGAAAAACAAAACCGTACTCTTTGCAGTGAGATACCAGTTTTTTGAAAACATCCTCTTGCTGTGCCATTTTCTATAGTTAAGTTGTTTTATTCTTTTATTTATGTTTCTGAATCGGACTCCCAACGTGTATTTAACTCGTAAGTTTACCCAATATAATCGATAGGTTTTTAGCTATCTTAAAACATCATTGTATTGTTTACAAGGAAACAGCCTGCAAAGTAAATGATTTTTTTGCTTTCTACCACTAACAGACGGGGATAAAATCTCAGTAATGAATAAAAAGAGTCTAAACAGGGAGGAGGCGATGAAGGGCTATAGTGGGGAGTGAATGTGAAAAAGAGATTTTATTGTTACCTTTATTGCCTCGTATGAGTTTAGGTGGACACAATGTCGATATATCTATGGCTACAAATAGATTATACATAAAAAATATGGTTTGCGGTCGTTGTATAATGGCTGTGCGGGATATCCTTGAGCGTGTCGGATTGAATCCGGTTGAGGTAGTACTCGGTGAGGCCATTCTGAAAAATGAGTTAATCGATACAGACCGACAGTTGTTGCAAGAGCGGCTTCGTGAGGTGGGATTCGAATTGATTGATGATAGACGTACCCGAATCATCGAGCAGGTGAAAAACGCGGTTGTTGAGTTGGTTCATCGTGACAACGCAATGCTGAAGGTGAACCTTTCGGACTATGTGTCTGACAAGATTCATCAGGACTACGGTTCAATTAGTCATCTTTTTTCGGAAGTCGAGAATACAACCATTGAAAAGTATTTTATCGCTCAAAAGATTGAGCGGGTAAAAGAGTTGCTCGTGTATGATGAATTAACCCTCAACGAGATTGCCGACCTGATGAACTATTCGAGCGCGGCTCATCTAAGTGCGCAGTTTAAGAAAATAACCGGATTAACCCCCAGCCATTACAAACGTATCAAGGAAAATCGTCGTATCCCGTTGGATAAGATATAGTCTCAGCGGATGTAATCATATAAAACTCTCCAATAATTCTGTAACTCGTTCAGTGGTATTTGTTCCGATCTTTGCATTGCAAACTAAAAAATATTTTACCCATGACAACCAATCAATCAGAAAAAAGAATCTTTCCTGTGTCAGGAATGCATTGTGTGTCGTGTGCCGGACGAGTGGAGAAGACGCTTAGTTCCCAAACAGGAGTAAAAATGGCCTCTATCAACTTTGCTGCTGCCAACGTGACCGTTGAATATGATACATCCCTCACATCGCCCGAAGCCTTGCGTAAGGCGGTTGTGGATGCTGGATACGAAATGACCATTGAAGAGGACGAAGAGGAGGGTACCAGTTTAGAAGAGATCGCTTCGGTGCAGTATGACGAGTTGAAACGACGGGCCCTAGCCTCTGCTATATTGACTATTCCAATCGTACTCATTGCAATGATCTTTATGGATCTGACGTATGGGAATTTGATTATGGCAATACTTTCTACTCCCGTTGTATTTTACTTTGGTCGGGGATTTTTTATCAACGCGTGGAAACAGATTCGTCATCGGTCGGTGACAATGGACACTCTCGTCGCATTGAGTACGGGGATTGCTTATCTGTTCAGTATGTTCAATCTTCTTTTCCCGGAGTTTTGGAGATCGAGAGGGGTAGAACCGCATGTCTATTTCGAAGCGGCCAGTGTGATCATCACATTTATTTTGATAGGCCGACTACTCGAAGAGAAGGCGAAGGGAAATACCACCTCAGCTATTCGGAAACTCATCGGGTTGCAACCTCGAACTGCTGCTGTCGCCGATAAACAGGGAAAACTACGTATGATTCCTATCGATCAAATTGTAGTGGGCTCAGTAATCATGGTGCGTTCGGGAGAGAAGATTCCTGTTGACGGAACTGTCACCGAAGGTAGTTCGTTTGTGGATGAAAGTATGCTCAGCGGAGAGCCCATTCCGGAGTTGAAGGAGAAAGGATCCAAGGTGTTCGCGGGGACGATTAATCAAAAAGGAAGTTTCCGTTTCACGGCAGATAAAGTAGGCAAGGAGACACTGCTCGCGCAGATTATTCGGATGGTTCAGGAGGCACAAGGCAGTAAGGCTCCTGTCCAAAAGACAGTCGATAAGATCGCTTCGGTATTCGTTCCGGTCGTAATGAGCATAGCGTTGTTGTCGTTTTTGTTATGGGTACTTCTCGATCCTGTTAATGGAGTTTCACATGGGGTATTATCACTCGTAACAGTATTGATAATCGCATGTCCATGCGCACTCGGACTGGCCACTCCTACGGCCATAATGGTGGGAATGGGGAAAGGCGCGGAGCATGGCATTCTGATAAAAGATGCCGAGAGCCTTGAGATTGCCAGAAGTGTGGATGCGGTGGTTTTGGATAAAACCGGAACCATTACCGAAGGGAAACCTACAGTATCTGCTGCTATTTGGTATGAAAACGAACTTCAATATGCTCCCATTCTGTTGAATCTGGAAAAACATTCCGAGCATCCCCTTGCCGAAGCAGTCACTTCATATCTTGAAAACGGATCAACCGAAAATACAATGAGTGACTTTGAGAGTATCACCGGGAAAGGAGTCAGAGGAGAGTATGAAGGGGTGGTGTATTGGGCGGGCAGTCGTCGTTTGCTCTGTGAAAACGGAATTGAGATAAGTGCGGAGGCGGATGAAGCTGCACGACTTATGTCGAAAGAGGGAAAATCGGTTGTTTGGTTTGCCCATTCCAACGGGGTACTTGCTCTGTTTGCCATTGCCGATCGGATTAAAGAGAGTTCTGTGAAGGCAATAGAGCAATTGAAGTCGCATGGAATAAAAATATATATGCTGACGGGCGACAACAAAGAGTCCGCCTCATCAATCGCGATACAGGCAGGGATTCGTCATTTCGAAGCGGAAGTGTTGCCGCAATACAAGGCAGGATTTGTCAAACAGCTTCAAGAGAAAGGTCATAAAGTGGCGATGGTGGGAGATGGTATCAACGATAGTGCCGCCCTTGCACAAGCAGACCTAAGTATCGCCATGGGTAAGGGTAGCGATATCGCCATGGATGTAGCGCGGATAACCATTGTATCGTCCGATCTGACGAAAATCGTAGAGGCGATGAAACTTTCCCGTAAAACTGTACGCACCATTCGTCAAAACCTATTCTGGGCATTCATCTATAATCTGATAAGTATTCCCCTTGCCGCCGGATTGTTGTTTCCGTTTACCGGCTTTTTACTCAATCCGATGATTGCAGGTGCCGCGATGGCTTTGAGCAGCATTAGTGTGGTCACCAACAGTCTTCGGTTACGATACGGGAAGATGTAATCGACTACCACTCTTTTCTTGAGAATTGTTCGGTCTAAACAACATAAGAGGCATTGCCAAATGATTTGGCAGTGCCTCTTTGTTGTTTCTCTCCATCCGATCGTTGGTTGAGAAGAGTGATCGAATATGTCACGTTGAAAGAGAACGTTAAGTCATAAATTATAAATATTTCCATTGGAAATTTCAAAGTGTATCAATAGTTTTTTAATTTTGCAGCTCCTAAGCAACAAAATGATTCTCTCACTCAATTGATTTTACAATGAAAGGAATATGTGTAATGCGCGACATATATCGTGCGATAAACAGTTTTGAACAGGAGTTCGAACGTGTTCATGGTGTATGTATCAATGAAGCGATGACCCTGTGTGTACTCTCCGAAGGAGAATTGGCCGCCTCTGAAATTGCGAGAAGAGCAGAGTTGACCTCATCACATTGTTCGAAAGTAATTCGATCTATTGAGGATAAGAGATTGATTGTACGAACAATGGGAAAAACGGACAAGCGTCAGATGTATTTCCGTTTATCAAAGGCCGGAGAAAATCTGCTGAATTCGATGCGATGTGGAAGTGTGGAGGTACCGGATATTCTCAAACCGATCTTTGAAAAGGAGTGTTCATCCCAGATTGGAGAATAATTCCATTGTAATTAAGAAATTGGAGCAAACAATCGAGTGATCGATAAACAGACAAACTATATATATGAATATGAAATCGTTTAAACGTACTTTAGTAACTACAGCTTTACCCTATGCCAACGGACCGGTACATATCGGACACCTCGCCGGAGTGTATGTCCCGGCCGATATATATACACGCTATCTTCGTCTCAAAGGAGAGGATGTTCTTTTAGTGGGAGGATCAGACGAGCATGGCGTACCTATTACCCTTAAAGCGAAAAACGAAGGAATTACTCCTCAAAACGTAGTTGACAGGTACCACGCTATTATTAAGGATTCGTTTGAGAAGTTCGGAATTTCGTTTGATGTATATTCCCGCACCACTTCTGCCATTCACCATAAAACAGCTTCCGATTTCTTCCGTAAATTGTATGACAAAGGAGAGTTTGTTGAGAAAACATCCGAACAGTACTTTGACACCGAAGCCAATCAATTCTTGGCAGACCGTTATATCATAGGCACCTGTCCTCATTGCAAAAACGAACGAGCCTATGGCGACCAATGCGAGTCGTGTGGCACCTCACTCAGTCCTACCGATCTGATCAATCCCCGCTCGACCATCAGCGGAAGCACTCCGATAATGAAGGAAACCAAGCACTGGTATCTTCCCTTGGACAAACACGAAGGATGGTTGCGTCAGTGGATCTTGGAGGATCACAAAGAGTGGAAAAGCAATGTATATGGACAGTGCAAGTCGTGGCTGGATATGGGTTTGCAGCCACGCGCGGTGAGTCGCGACCTCGATTGGGGAGTTCCCGTTCCCATTGAAGGAGCGGATGGAAAGGTGCTTTACGTATGGTTTGACGCTCCTATCGGATATATCTCCAACACCATTGAGTTGTTGCCCGACACTTGGGAGAAGTATTGGAAAGATCCCGACTGTAAGTTGGTACATTTTATCGGCAAAGACAACATCGTTTTCCACTGTATCGTATTCCCCGCGATGCTTAAGGCCGAGGGTAGTTTTATCCTGCCCGAAAATGTCCCTGCTAATGAGTTCTTAAATCTGGAAGGAGATAAAATATCTACTTCGCGCAACTGGGCGGTATGGCTCCACGAGTATCTCGAAGAGTTTCCGGACAAACAGGATGTCCTTCGCTATGTGTTGACCGCGAATGCACCTGAAACGAAAGATAACGATTACACATGGAAGGATTTTCAAGCAAGAAACAACAATGAATTGGTGGCAGTGCTTGGAAACTTTGTCAACCGAGCTCTGGTTCTTACCAATAAATATTTCGATGGAAAGGTGCCCGCTTGCGGAGAGTTGACCGACTATGACAAAGCCACCCTCAACGAATTTGCCAATGTGAAGCATTCCGTTGAAGAGTATCTCAACATATATCGTTTCCGCGATGCCTTGAAGGAGGCCATGAATCTGGCTCGTATCGGAAACAAGTATCTCGCCGATACCGAACCTTGGAAACTGGCTAAAACCGACATGAATCGGGTAGCTACCATCATGAATCTCTCTCTCCAGATTACCGCCAATCTGGCTATCGTGTTCGAACCTTTCTTGCCTTTCTCGGCGGCCAAGATGCGTTCATTTCTCAATATGGAGACTTTCTCATGGGATCAATTGGGAGCAACCGACATTCTGCCTGTCGATCATCGTTTGGGTGAAGCTCAGCTCCTGTTTGAAAAGATAGAAGATTCAGTGATTGAGGTGCAGGTTCAGAAACTCCTCGATACCAAGAAGGCCAACGAAGCTACAGAGCAGAAGGCCACTCCTCAAAAGAGTGCTATTCAGTACGACGATTTCAGTCGGATGGATATACGGGTAGGAACTATTCTCGAAGCCGAACTTGTGCCTAAAACCTCCAAACTGATGAAGTTGAAAGTGGATACAGGAATTGACCAACGTACCATTGTTTCAGGTATCGCCGAACATTTTAAACCGGAAGAACTTCCGGGTCGTCAGGTGAGCGTATTGGTTAATCTTGAACCCCGCAAACTGCGTGGCATAGACTCTCAAGGCATGATTCTGCTGGCTGAGGACTCCAATGGAAAGTTGGTCTTTGTACAGCCTACCGAGAGCGTTGCCAATGGCAGTGAAATTAAGTAGGAGTGGAGCTTGTGGATGTTAACAATGGATAAAATAGGGCCGAAAGTGCTACATTTAAAAAAAAAGAATATATTTGAATCGTGAATTAGACTTTAATAAATCTATAAGAAATACACAATTATTATGAATGTAGCTACAGTAGGAACAGGATATGTCGGTTTAGTTACCAGTACCTGCTTTGCCGATATGGGAACGGTTGTCACATGTATTGACATCAACAAGGATAAAATAGATCGGCTTAACCGAGGAGAAGTGCCCATTTACGAACCTGGGTTAGACATACTCATCGACAAGAATATGAAAGCCGGAAGGTTACTATTTACCACCGATTTGATTGATGTTCTCAACAACCAAGACATTGTTTATATAGCCGTTGGTACCCCTCCGTTTGAAGATGGAAGTGCCGACCTGAGGGCGGTGATCGAAGTAGCTCGTACGATTGGCCGTCATATGAATAAGTACTTGCTTATTGTGACCAAAAGTACGGTGCCTGTTGGAACGGGAATCAAGGTGGAAGCCGCCATTCGGGAAGAGTTACAACGAAGAGGAGTCGATATTCCGTTTGATGTCGCGTCCAATCCCGAGTTTCTTAAGGAGGGCGATGCTATCAACGATTTTATGAAGCCCGATCGCATTATTGTAGGGGTCAATTCCGATAAGGCGAAAAGTATGATGGAGTATCTCTATCGCCCATTCACGATCAATGGTCATCCCATTCTATTTATGGATATCGCATCCGCTGAAATGACGAAATACACGGCCAACGCGATGCTTGCCACCCGTATCAGTTTCATGAACGAAATAGCCAATCTATGCGAACGTGTAGGTGCCAATATTCACAACGTTCGTAGAGGAGTAGGGAGTGATCCGCGTATCGGAAACCGCTTCCTCTATGCCGGCTGCGGATATGGAGGTTCCTGTTTTCCAAAAGATGTGAAGGCGCTCATTCGTACGGCAAAAGAGCATAACATGGAGATGCGTGTGGTCACTGCGGTAGAGGAGGTGAATGAGGATCAAAAGAAGGTTCTGTTCAACAAAGCCAAAGCCTATTTCGAAACTCTCCACAATATTCCGTTGAAAGGGTTAACCTTCGCCATTTGGGGTCTATCATTCAAACCCGAAACCGACGATATGCGCGAGGCTCCCTCTATTGAGATTATCCGATTGCTGCAAGAGGCTGGATGCACAATTCGTGTGTACGATCCTGTTGCCGGAGAAGAGGCTAAGAAGCATTATCTGGGCGATTCAGTCTATTACGCGTCTGATATTTACGATGCGGCCGATGGTGCTGATGCCATCATGTTGGTGACTGAATGGAAGGAGTTCCGCCTGTTCAATATGGATACGTTGAAAGAGAAGATTCGCAGACACGTGATCTTCGACGGACGAAATATTTACGACAGTGGCGAAATGAATAAAAATGGGTTTGATTACTTCGGAATAGGCAAAAAATGAAAAGAATTCTTATCACCGGTGGAGCCGGATTTATTGGATCGCATCTCTGTGAACGACTTCTTAATGAAGGAAACGATGTGATCTGTCTCGATAATTACTTTACCGGATCAAAAATGAATGTTCTTCATCTGGTGGGTAATCCTCGATTTGAGATTGTGCGTCACGATGTGACTACTCCCTACTATGCCGAGGTAGATGAGATTTATAATCTGGCGTGCCCCGCCTCTCCCATACACTATCAGTATAACCCCATAAAGACTACTAAGACCTCGGTGATGGGGGCGATCAATATGCTCGGACTGGCCAAAAGAACCAGAGCGAAGATCCTTCAAGCCTCCACCAGTGAGGTATATGGCGATCCGGCTATTCATCCGCAAGTGGAAGAGTATTGGGGAAATGTGAATCCGATCGGTGTCCGATCATGCTACGACGAGGGAAAACGGTGTGCCGAGACTCTCTTTATGGATTATTACCGTCAAAATGGGGTTAAGATTAAAATCGTTAGAATATTCAATACCTATGGGCCACGTATGCATCCGAATGACGGACGGGTAGTCTCCAATTTCATCGTGCAAGCTCTTAAAGGGAAAGATATAACTATCTATGGAGAAGGAAATCAAACCCGTAGTTTTCAGTATGTGGACGATTTGGTGGAGGGAATGATCCGTATGATGGCCTCGCCCGATGATTTTATCGGTCCCGTCAACATAGGCAATCCGGGAGAGTTTACCATTCGTGAACTTGCCGAAAAGGTAATCGAGTTGACCGGATCGAGATCAAAGCTCATCTATGAACCTCTTCCTTCGGATGATCCTAAGCAAAGGCGTCCGGACATCACTCTGGCTAACAAAATGCTTTCGGGATGGGAGCCTTTGATTCACTTGGAGGAGGGACTTATCAAAACCATCGACTATTTTAAAACACAGATTTAATCAGTTTCTTTTATTTCCCCTATCGTTGTTCTCGAAATTCAGTGACGAACATCCAATCCTTCAAGGGAGCTCATTTATTTGTTGAGTGGTTGTTCTATTTGGTAAGATTAGGCAGTAGTGTTTTATCCTTTGAGTGGTATATGTAGATGGCTGTTTTCAATCCAGTGATCATATTTGTGTAGTGGATCTGTTGTTCGATCCTCCAATTGGCTTGGTTGTTACGTTTTGTAGGTATTTTGCGAATTCAAAATAAAGGAAACTCTTAATTAGGTAGATTTATTATGGACTCATCAATATCATACGCGTTAGTTGCTATCGGTTTATTAATATTCTTGGCTCACCTCTTAGCATTCTTGTTTTCTCGCAAGATGGTTCCCGATGTGCTGATGTTAATTTTGCTTGGTGTTGTTTTGGGGCCTGTTTTTGGAATCATCAAACCAAGTCATTTTGGCAGTTTCGGCCCTGTATTCACCACCATTACATTGGTTGTGATTCTATTTGAGGGAGGAACCACGCTCTCTTTCGATACTCTTAAGTCGGCGTGGAAGAGCACAATGACATTGGCTCTGACCAGTTTCTTTGTGGTTGCCGTAGGGGCTGCCCTTATTGTCTACTTTTTATTCGATTGCTCCTTGTTGGGATCAATAATACTCGGTGCCATTATGGGAAATACCTCTTCCGCGGTTGTTATCCCGTTGGTGAATAAATTGGATTTGGGCGAAGAGACCAAGACCGTATTGATCCTTGAGTCGGCTGTGACCGATGTGCTTTGTATCGTTATCGCACTTGCCGGAGTGCAAGCCTTTGTGGATGGTAAAATAGATTTGGGCACCACCGTAGGATCCATTATAGCATCGTTTGTATTAGCCACAGCGGTTGGTGCTATTGGTGGCATGGATTGGTCGAGTGTATTGTCTCAGGTTAGAAATGTTCAGAATTCAATCTTCACCACCCCGGCGTTTGTGTTTGTTATCTACGGTACATCCGAACTGTTGGGCTATAACGGCGCGATCGCTTCGTTGGCGTTTGGAATCACCATGGCGAATGTGGATAAATTTACCAGCTTCTTTGCTAAAAAGATTTTAGGAGGAAAGGGGCATTTGCTCAATGATACCGAACTGGTTGTTTTGAAGGAGTTGACCTTTCTACTCAAAACCTTTTTCTTTGTCTATATCGGAGTTTCGGTCATTTATGAGGACATTACAGCCATTCTTTACGGATTAATACTGACAGTCGCGGTCTATGTCATACGATTGATCATAGCACGAACAGCACACCCCCTGACAGCTAATCTGTACGATAAAAGCATCATATCACTGATGACTCCCAAGGGACTCGCCGCCGCCGTACTGGCTACCATTCCCGTACATGCAGGGATGCCAGATGGACCGATCATACGAAATGTAGTTTATTCCGTTATTCTTTTTTCAATCATCACTACATCGGTATTGATTATGCTGAACAATAAATCATCTGTTGTAAGGGGATTTTATGCCAAATTCTTTGGTGATTCGATTCCATGTGAAGAAGGATCTATTGAAGAGGTTCCGGTGTCTCGTGGCTCTCGAAAAAAGGAATAATCCTTTTATTGGAAACGTATATACCTTTTGACTAAGACGACTAATCGTTTTAATCAAAAGGTATATACGTTTTTTAGAAGAGGAGTTCTTAGCCGATGAAACGGGTAATATGCCCCGCGATTATCCCAACCAATTTTTTACGCGCTTCGGCAGATGCCCACGCGATATGGGGTGCACAAAGCAGTTTGCGCGGATTGTGGAGTTGGGTTAGCAGCGGACTGTCGGAACGAAGAGGCTCCTGCGCGAACACGTCGAGGCATGCTCCTGCCAATCTGTTTTCATTCAATGCCTTGGTAAGGTCGGTCTCCTCCACGATACCTCCCCGTGCCATGTTCACCAGAAGGGCATGCGGTTGCATCGTGCAGAGCTCCTTGTAGGCGATCAGATTGGTTGTTTGGGGAGTTAGGGGTGAGTGTATAGAGATGATGTCTGATGTGGCAAGGAGTTCTTCTAAAGTCAAACGGGGATATTGCGACGATCTGTCGTTCCCTGAAGAGGAGTAATAGACCACCCGAGCTCCGAACGCGGAGGCAATTTCGGCCACTCTGCGTCCAATGTTTCCCAGTCCGATGATTCCCCATTGCTTTCCACTGATCTCGAAATAGGGCTGTCCGTGAAACGTAAAGCGTCCGGATGCCGCATATTCGCCCTCCTTCACATAGGAGTCGTACATCGACGTATTGTGGAGCATAGAGAGGGTCATGGCAAAGGTTGCCTGCGCTACGCTCTGAGTAGAGTAGTCAGAGGCGTTTCTGACTTCAATGCCCAACTCTTTAGCGGCCTCAAGGTCGATGTTGTTTGTCCCTGTCGCGGCAATGCAGACAAGCTTTGTGCGAGGAAGTTGGCTTAAAACTTCTTTGTTGAGGAGTACTTTATTCGTTATGATAATGTCTGCCTCCACGCAACGTTCCACCGTTTGAGCACTGCGGGTGAATTCATACCCGGTGTAGTTTCCCAGTGTACTGATCGGTGAGAGATCAGCATCTCCCAGCGAATAGGTATCTAAAAAAACAATGTTCATCGGAATAGAAATTAAAGGGTGAATCGTACGCATGAAAGGAAACTAAAGTTCGCTCTCATGGGTGTATAAAAAAGAGTAAACGACTATTTTTTATCTTTGTCGCGAATCTCAACCCGTCGAATCTTACCACTGATGGTTTTCGGAAGTTCATCCACAAATTCAATGATACGGGGGTATTTATAGGGAGCGGTCACATGTTTTACGTGATCCTGAATCTCTTTAATCAGCTCCTCGCCGGCTTTGGGTTTGTACTCTTTCGAAAGCACGATGGTGGCCTTCACCACTTGTCCGCGTACTTCGTCGGGCACTCCGGTGATAGCGCATTCAACCACCGCGGGATGGGTCATCAGGGCGCTTTCAACCTCGAAGGGGCCGATGCGGTATCCGGAACTTTTGATCACGTCGTCCGCGCGGCCTACAAACCAGAAGTATCCGTCCTGGTCGCGCCAAGCGATGTCTCCGGTGTAGTAAACTCCGTCGTGATATGCCTCGTGGGTGCGTTCGGCATCGCGGTAGTACTCTTTGAAGAGGCCTAATGGCTTCTTTCCGTCTTTATCTCGAATCACAATCTCTCCCTGTTCACCATCCTCGGCCCAACGTCCGTCGGCGGTCATCAGATGAACGTCGTATTGTGGATTGACACAACCCATCGATCCGGGTTTAGGTTCAATCCAGGGGGTTGTGCAGATGGTTAGGGTGGTTTCGGTTTGTCCGAATCCCTCTTTGAGTTTGATTCCGGTAAGTTGAAGGAATTGTTCGTACACCGCGGGATTGAGAGCCTCGCCTGCGATAGTGCAATATTCGAGTGATGAGAGGTTGTATTTCGACAGATCTTCGCGGATCAGGAAACGGAAAATCGTAGGAGGAGCGCAGAGTGAGGTAATGCGGTATTTCTCAATGATAGCAAGCATCTCCGCCGGAGAAAACTTCTCGTGGTCATACACAAATACGTTTGCTCCACCGATCCACTGACCGTAGAGCTTTCCCCAAACGGCTTTTCCCCAGCCTGTATCGGCAATGGTGAGATGCAGGGAATCGTTGTGAATGTTGTGCCAGTAGGAGGCGGTGATGATGTGGGCGAGGGGATAGGTGAAGTCATGCGAAACCATCTTGGGGTTTCCGGTGGTTCCGGAGGTGAAATACATCAACATCATATCTTCGTTGCAGTTGACTTCCGCCGGACGAACGAAGGGTGCCGCATTATCCTTTCCGGTGGTGAAATCTTCCCAGCCTGCAGGGATAGACGGACCGATGGATACTTTTGTCTTCAACGACGGACAGTGGGGCATCGCGTCATCCACACTGTTCAATACCTCGTCCTCGCCTACGGCAACAATCATTTTGATATCAGCGGCATTGCATCGATAAACGATGTCTTTTTGAGTAAGGAGGTGGGTGGCGGGAATACAAACCGCTCCAATCTTATGGAGCGCTATGATTGAAAACCAGAATTCGTAACGTCGTTTAAGAATCAACATTACCATGTCGCCCTTACCGATTCCCAAGGACTGGAAGTAGGAGGCAACTCGATCGCTTTCTCGTTTGATGTCGGCAAAAGTGAAATCTTTGTGATCGCCTTTGTCGTTGGTCCAGCAGAGAGCTTTTTTATCGGGCTGAATAGATGCCCACTCGTCAACTATGTCGTAAGCGAAATTGAATGAATCCGGTACATGTACCGAGAAGTTCGTCATGAAGTCGTCTTGAGACGAAAAGGTGGTTTTTGCAAGATATTTAGTAAGCATGAAAGATGGTTTTACTATTGATGAATGAAGTGAGTACACACGGGGATTGACTACTCCCTGTTATTCCTGCAATCGACTAGATAATAATTGCAAGGAAACTTACCGGATTGTTATCCAGAGCCCTCATCCCATGGGGAAGAGTAGAGTCAAAATAGATGCTGTCTCCCTCTTCGAGGATTAGATTTTTCCCATTAATGTGTAACTCCATACGTCCAGATAGTATCATGTTGAACTCTTGACCAGAATGACTGTTGAGATGGAAAGGAGTGTTTTCGGGTTTAGGTTCGACCGTTACGATAAACGGATCGGCCTTACGGTTTGAAAAACCAACTGCCAACGATTGATATTTATATGTTTTAGAACGTTCGACAGCTGAACCCTTTCCTTTGCGGGTAAGAAAGTAGGAGGTCATGCGCGGCTCGTCGCCAAACATCAATGTGGATAACTCCATCTTGTAAGCTTGGCTGATGTTGTGAAGTATGCTCACAGGAATGTCTTTGTTTCCTGACTCCAATTCAACATATTCTGCCTCGGTGATTCCGCATGCTTGAGCCACATCTGCTGTTGTAAGATCAAGCGCGTCACGCATTCCTACCAGGCGGGCGGCAATTTGTTTGATTTGTTCGTTCATGTTTGTATTATTGATTGTCTGATTCGTTCGTTATGAGTCGGTGTTGTGCGACTTCTCTCTAAATAGGTGGCTCAATTATTTCTTTGGCATGAGAAGCGACTTGTATTCGTCAGGCTTTGCCAGCAATTCTACCGCGATAATCACCTCTTTGCTTTCTTTGAGAGCTTGCTGCACTTCTCCCTTTTCTCTGTAGTAGCGTTTGCATATAAGCTCCTCAAGCAGCTGTTTTATTTGAGGTTTAAAGGTTTCGAGGTCGCGTTCCACGTTGTGGTTCAACTTCGCCTCCAGATTGTCAAATTCCTCTTTGGCATTGTCATAGTATCCTTCAAACTCCATCATTCTTCGGAGGTCTTTGAGTAACCGTTCGCTTTGGCGGTCGTATGTAAAGTTACGGCTCTTCACCAACTCGGTAAAATCACGATACTGTTCGTCAGTTAACTCAAACTCTGCAGCTGGAGCGATTGTGGGATGTTTGAGTCCGAATTCGGTTACGTAATCGTGTGTGAGAAAGTCGCGCACCAAGTAAAATAGGATGTTGGGCGAACGCTCCGGTTCGACAAGACGATCGGGTGTAACTCCTCCTCCGTCGCGAACGATACGTCCCTTCGAGGTTGCAAACTCTTTGGTAAGGCTATCCGGAACAGCACCGACGCTTCCATCTGCGTTGCGATGCGTGTAGTCGATAGCCTGAATGCAACGGCCACTGGGGATGTAATATTTGGCGGTGGTCAGTTTTAGAAGTCCGTTGTAGGGTAAAGAACGAGGGGATTGAACTAACCCTTTTCCGAAAGAGCGAGTTCCGATCAGTACGGCGCGATCCAAGTCCTGAAGCGCACCGGATAATATCTCGGAAGCGGAGGCCGAGCCACTGTTGATAAGTACAACGATGGGAATCTTCAGATCAAGAGGATCGAGCGTAGCTCTGTACTCACGGTCGGCTTGGCGTGTTTTACCCTTTGTGGTGAGAATGGGAGATCCTTTTGGAACAAAAAAGTTGACAATCTGTATGGCAGATTCCATTACTCCTCCGGGGTTGTCGCGAAGGTCGAGCACAAGCGATTGTATCTTTTTATTTTCCTTGAGATCGAGAAAGGCGTTTTTGACCTCTTGTGCTGATTTGTCGGTGAAATTGGTCAGTCTGATGTATCCGGTACTTGTTCCCACCACACCCCAATAGGGGACTGTGTTTACAACAATCTTACGTCGGTAAAACTCCTTTACCACTGTTCCTTCTGTGCCGGGGCGTTCCAATTCGATACGAATGGGTGTATTTGCCTGCCCTTTGAGCAGATTGCTGACCTGACTTACGGTGAATCCAGCCACATTGGTGGTGTCCACTTTTATAATCACGTCGCCCGGCAAAATTCCGGCTTCAGCGGCGGGAGTTCCTTCGAAGACTTCCGGAATAAACACTTTTCCATCACGAAACATCACCCCTGCTCCTATTCCTCCATATTCGCCGGTGGTGATGTACATCAGATCGTCCGTTTCGCTCTCTTCCATGTATTCCGAGTAGGGATCGAGACTGTTCAACATAGCGTCAATACCCGTGCGAATAAACTTGCCGGGCTGAATGGTATCAACATAAAACAGATCCACCTCCCTGTAAAGTGAGTTGAATATCTCCAGACTTTTTGTCTGTTCGAAACTCCGTTCCTGCTGTCCGTAAGCCGTTGAGGCAAACAGAGCGATAATGAGGACGGTTATTATATTAGTTTGTTTCATCTGGTTGTTTATTAAATGACGAAATGACCGAGCGAACGTTTCACGTTGTAATCATCCGTTTTCTGTGACGAAGATATGATGTGTTCATTCGGTCGTTTGGTATATCAGCAATTCAACGCATCAATTTGTTCAGTAATTGTTATCCATCGTTCGTGTTTCATTTTAGTGCCGATCACTTCGATGACATTTCCGGCTACTATCGATCCGATTTGGGCGCAGCGTTCGTAGCTGCATCCGTTGTCCATTCCATATAAAAAACCGGCGGCATAGAGGTCTCCGGCTCCTGTTGTGTCGATGGGTTTGGTTTCGGCAGTCGGTACATGGATGTATTCTCCGTCAGCACCGATTAAAGAGCCCTCTTTGCCAATCTTTACCACAGCGATCGAACAGAGCTCTGCTAATTCCCGAAGGGCCTTTTCGGGCTTCTTTCCCGTAAGAGCGAAAGCCTCCTCTTCATTGGCGAAAACCATGTCCACGTATGTATCTATCAGGCGACGGAACAGTTCGAGGTTGTCTTGAACTACGTTGTAGCTCGCCATATCAATGGCAACACGGCACCCTTCCCGTTTAGCCTTCGCCATTATATACTCGATTAATTCAGGAACGGTGATCAGATATCCCTCTACATACACCCAATCGTATCCGACGAACGACTCTTTCTCGATGTCTTCAACATTCATCGTTGCCGCAGCGCCAAGATACGTTCCGAATGTTCGTTCTCCGTCTTGTGAGATCAGCGTGGTGGCACATCCCGAAGGGGTGGATTCTTTAATAAAAAGGTGGGGAGTTATGTCGTCCGATTCTAATTCGTCTCTGAAGAGTTGTCCAAATGCGTCTTTCCCCACTTTCCCCACATAGCCAACATCCATTCCCAGTTTTGCAGCTCCACAAATAGTGTTTGCGGCCGAACCTCCGCATGCGATATCGCAATGAGTTCCTTTTAATCGTTGAGAAATCTGCATATAACGGTCTCGATCGATCAATTGCATACTGCCTTTCGGGAGATTCAACTCGTGGAGTAAATCGTCGGAAGATAAACGATGTAACAGGTCTATGAGAGCGTTTCCAATGCCTAAAACCTTCATTCTACCTAATTTTTTATGCAAAGATATTGCAGAAATTAAAATATCCTATTACTTTTGCACCGCAATCGAGCAATAAATCTTCTTCAGTATCTCAGTCGGTTAGAGCACCTGACTGTTAATCAGGGGGTCGTAGGTTCAAGTCCTACCTGAAGAGCCAAACCAAAAAGGGAGTACATTTTTAAGTGTACTCCCTTTTTCTTTTTCTGAACGGGCGATTCCGAATTAGGGGTGGTCGAAAGAAAAGTATGGACGCAAAGTTGGCGGTATCTCATAGTCTGTTTTTATTGATGGTTGAGGTTATGCTATTCAAAAAAAATTAGGGTAATCTGATATTACGTAAATGAACAGTCTTCATTTGGGCAGGATCTCCTCCACATTCTTTTACTATAACTTTTACCAACAACGTTGTTATATCCATCGTCATCCGTCGTTTGGCTGTTTTATAGCCAATATCGTTCAATTTCTTAT
>JBKEBB010000015.1:0-3568 GCA_047972845.1 Bacteroidales bacterium | reverse complement strand
CTTGGGGTCATACTCCACCACTTGGCGGATGTTGGAAGGTGTACGAAGATCCAACGGAGATTTCAAACGGAGGTCATCGTACCGTTGAATCCCCGTTTTGGATATCGGATACCGACTCTTTGCCGTGTCCAAAGCAACCGAATCTTGTTGATTTAATTCGTTGGGTGAATATGAAATGAATGCATCAGGCCACTCACTCTCCCCACCACGAATCGAATCAATGGAGAAAGCGAGCAGCAAAGCAAGAAGTAGTACAATCTGCTTTGATACCGTACGCAACGAGATGATTTTTAAGTCTTACAACATCTTCAGCGCGGCTTTAATGATCGATTCCACCGTGGCTCCCGGATTCTCCTTTAATAGAGACATGACCGTTTTTTGAGAAACCGACTGGTTGAAACCCAACATAATCAATGCCGCCACCGCCTCATCAACAAGTACGTTGCTGGGCAGTTGTAGACTTAACGTAGAATCAGTAGGTTTTATTTTGTCTTTGAGGTCAACAATGATTCTTTCGGCTGTTTTCGGGCCTATTCCCTTCACACTTTTGATGAGCGATACATTCCCCCCGGTTATCGCGTGATACAATTCCATCGGACTGAATGCCGAAATGATCATTCGCGCGGTGTTGGTTCCCACGCCCGAAACTGTGATCAGCAATAGAAAGGTCTCTCGCTCCGCCTTGGTCTGAAAACCATACAACACAATGGCATCCTCGCGTATCGCCTCGTAGATATAGAGCTTAACCGCGCTTTTTCCTTGAATAGCCGCGTATGTATTCAACGAGATATTGACAAAATAGCCCAACCCGTTGCAATCAATCACCACTCCCGCGGGAGTCAACTCATCCACTTTACCGTTAATGTATTCAATCATCTTACTTGTTGTATGTTGTACGGCTGGTTGTCCAACCGAATATTTATCAATTGACTGATAGCCTAACTTCATTCACACTATACTCCTACCGATTCCGTTCGCTTCACCACCGCATCCAGTTGCGCACAGACCGTCACTCCTATCGAGTCGATAGTTAGAACAATATGATGTTTACCCACCATCTTTACCTTGCCCGACACATTCTTAAACGATCCCAGTACTACCGTCACCTCATCTCCTTCTACTATTCGATGATTCTCGGCCTTTTCAAGAAACTCGTGGATCGCTTTTATTTCCGACTCCCTCACCATCGTATAGTTTTCACCGTTCTTCACCACGGTAACCACCCCGGGAATCAACTTCAACGGATAGAGCTCCGCTTGGTTGCAACGAACAAACACATAGGAGGAAAACAGCGGCAACTCCACCACCTTGACCCGATCAGCCCATTTGCGCCTCGACTTATGCAGTGGCAGAAAACACTCCACCCCCTCCCCCTTCAACCGCTCCGCCACCTTCTTCTCAGCCCGCGGTGTGGTATAAAGGGCATACCAGCCTTTCTTGTCGCTTTTTCTCATTCATCAGGGGATTAACTGCTAATGCAAATTTAATCGCTTTTTCTCAAATTCCTTGTCCCTACAAACAATATCCCCGATTACTCACTCTATTCTGTGAGATACAATACAAAAGAAGGTATGCCTAGTAATTCAAACAATAGACTATACTGAATTTTATTTTCGCTTATTAGTTTTTCCAATAGATTAAATCTCAGAAGAGATTTTACGACGTAAAATATCAATCTCACAGTTATTCCACTAAAGGTAACTAAGTTAATCATTAACGCTTATTCTGTATATAATTTGATTTCTTTCTAAGATCCCTAAAATAATTTGCAATTTCTATTTTATGCTTTCTAATGGTATCTTGGCGTTTAATTCTATGAGGTAATAAAGAAATTTGTTTTAGATAATTACTTAACCAATGAATCCCTTTACGGCCAATAAACAAGTCGCAAATTGCTAATGCATATGTATTAATATCCTCAATATGCTCCACAATTTCAACTATATTCTCAACAACGTACTTTTGGAGACTGATTCTAAAATCTTCAGTAGGTATTTTTTCCTCTCTCTTGTAAAACTCGTCAATCTTTCTAAGCTTCTTAACGAATTTGTTATTAAAAACGGTTGGTCGAAACCCAATATAGGTATTCACATAAGTAGATATCAAATCATATATATAGACCGTTTCTGTTTCTGGTAATAATTCAAAAAGCGGAACAAAATATCCAAACCGATTCAACAATGATTGTTCTGAGAGGATATAACCTTCACAAATATACCTCCTATAAATAGAGTAAAACTCACTCTTCTGATCATTCCTCTGGAAGTTGGAATTATATCCAGCAAATGGAGTATCCAAAAACGAAGACTGGTATGCCTCTGAGATTGCATCAATTAAATCAATTGGGTTCTTAAAACTCACTATATCGATATTCTCTATAAGATCTTTAATACAATTCTTATCATATATATCCGACAGCCACTCTGAAAGCCTTTTTTTAAATGAATCTAATCCCATCTCTATCTCATAATAGAATTGGGGTCTGCTAATTATTTTCTCAGAAAGCTCCTTATTAATATAACTTTCAAACATGTTTGTATTTCGAATCCTATAGTATAAATAACAATCTCTATCAGATTTATCATTAAATAGAGAATGTATTAACCAATATATCAACAGAGCATTCACATCTGATACAGATATATCAAATTGCCTGATATATTCTATTCTTCGTTTATCATCTCGTGCATCACCTTTAAATTTAAGCACAAGTCAATCAGTTGTATTATCATTGATTGTAGAGAACCCGGAGGGAGGTAATTCTTCAAACATTCGTTTATCTCTATTAAGAATAACCTGGTAAATCGAATTACTTATGATTTGCAGATACTGTAAAAGAAGGAGATCGTATAAATACACTGATAACTTTTCATATTTGAATACTAATAACTTATAAGCGGTTGAGTTAATACTGTTCGATAATCGTTTAATTTGGCGAAAGGTCATGTCTGCTCCAAATCTATCCACAAATAAGTTTACGCTCTTCTTAGCCTCATCATCAAATGTTATCTTCAATGCCTTTTTAAATAAGTCCTTTTTGTATTTTTGAGATGTAGCTAAATTTGTGGATGGCAATGAAAACGGAAGATTGACTATTTTTTCCACATAGTCCTGAGGATTTACGAAATCGGAATCTTCCATCGTTTGAACAACATAATTACTATCATACGCCAAAATAAAGATCGTATTTCTAAAGTTAGCCGTATTACGTACCAATTGAAACACATTTAATATCTCGTCTGCCATAAGACGATCTATATCATCTATAAAAACAAACACCAGAATACCAAGCTCTGTGATTGATTTATTAACTCGATCAAAATGAGTCTTTATTAAGTCTTTGTTCGAATTAACAAAAAAGCTTGCAATGGTAGAGAGGAACCCTGTATTTGACTGACCTAAAACAGTTAGGTATCTATCTATCTCATGTGCAATACAGAGATCCACTTTGGAAAGGACATTGCTAAGCTCTTTCAGAAAATCGGTCATAATACGTTCCTTACTTTGGCTATACCATGGATTGAACTCGATAATAACTGTTTTTCTTCTGCATAAATCACCCTCCACA
>JBKEBB010000150.1:0-2199 GCA_047972845.1 Bacteroidales bacterium | reverse complement strand
AATGACAAACAATAATCAGGAACATACCCCCTTAATTGATTTGGATCAGATTTTAATCAATAAATGGGGACAGATCTACCAACGCATTCCTACTTTTCTGATTAATTGGGTGAAACGATTAATTCATCAAGACGATATCAATTATTTGATTCGTCGGATAGGATTACTGAAAGGAGGAACTGCGGCAAAAGTTATTTTAGACGAGTTGTCGGTTACCTATGAAGTAGTAGGGGAAGATAATATTCCCCTTACCGCTTCATCCAGCTTTACCTTTGTAAGCAATCATCCTCTTGGGGGGCTTGATGGAATTGCGTTTATTGATTATCTGGGAAAGAAATATAATGATAAGGCCAAATTACTCGTCAATGACATATTGTTGAATCTGAAAATGTTCGACAATGTATTTGTTCCCATCAACAAATTCGGGAAACAGGCGAAAGAGGGTGTTCGAATGATAAACGAAGCCTATTCTTCAGAAAATCTAGTGTTTACCTTTCCTGCAGGGATTGTCTCTCGTATGCAGAAGAACGGGAGAATAGAAGATCCTAAATGGACCAAAAATTTTATTCAAAAGTCTGTAGAGAACAATCGTACAATCATTCCGGTTTATTTTGAAGGGAGCAATGCTCCTTTCTTTTATCGTATAGAAAGAATCAGAATGATGCTTGGTATAAAATTTAATATTGGGACACTTCTCTTGCCCAAAGTTTTGTTTAAAAACAGAGGGAGTCATTTCAAAATTTATATTGGCAAATCGATATCTTGTACTACCTTTGACGCTTCAAAAACAAACGAAGAATGGGCCGATTGGGTAAAAAGAAATGTTTACCAATTGGCGTCGAATAACGAATGGAACAAATAATTTCTCCTGTAGATAAAGAGTTAATTCAGTCGGAGCTTACTCCCGATAAATTATTAAGACACACCTCTAAAGCTGCTAATGACCTTTATGTGGTAGATTATCATAACGCACCTAATACTCTTCTTGAGGTAGGCCGACTCAGAGAAGAGGCTTTCAGAGATGCCGGAGGAGGAACAGGCAAAGAGATTGACCTGGATGAATTCGATACGATGGATAACCCATATCAACAACTCATCGTTTGGGATCCTAAGGCAAAAGAGATTCTTGGAGGATATCGTTTCATTTTTTCTCCCAACATCCAAATAGATCAATCGGGAGTTCCCCATCTTTCCACTTCTCATCTTTTTCATTTTTCACCTACGTTTGTTCAAGACTACCTGCCTCAAACCGTTGAGTTAGGGCGTTCGTTTGTTTCGTTAGGTTATCAATCGTCTAAAGCGGGAGCTAAAGCCCTTTTTGTACTCGATAATTTATGGGACGGACTTGGCGCATTGATACTTCGCAATCCCCACATCCGTTATTTCTTTGGCAAGGTTACCATGTATCCTTCATACGATGTACAAGGGCGAAACCTGCTTCTCTATTTTATGAACAAATATTTTCCCGATAGTGAAAACCTGATTACCCCCATACATCCGCTTGATACCGGAATAATTGTGAAGGATATGGAGGAGGTATTTATAGGTAAAAACTATAAAGAGGATTATAAAATATTGGTTCGCTCCATTCGGGCATTAGGTTACAATATTCCTCCGCTCATTAATTCGTATATGAATCTTTCTCCAACTATGAAGGTTTTTGGAACAGCTATTAACGATGAATTTGGCGATGTGGAAGAGACCGGAATATTGATTAAGATAGATGAGATATTCGAAGATAAACGTTTACGTTATTTTGCCCATACGTATTGATTCAATCATAAAAGGAGAGATTCGACAGACAGTGCCGATACCAGATTCTGGAGTGAAATGAATCATTGAATAAAAATGAATATACGTTTTGATAAAAACGTTTACTCCTTTACACCAAAAGGAATATACCTATTAATGCAAAGGAGCAATCCTTTTTTGAGACTTATTATTTGATCAAGGAGTAGTCTTAATATCGGAATCAAGACTCTTTAGGAATCCGATTAGCAATCAATATGTGCTAATCGGTTTTTTTATTGATACCTCAATACACTTCTTACGGCAGATTATTTCGAGTTCTTTCCCAATTCATCGGCCGCGATACAGAGTTGCGAATACCAATCGTCGCCAAACTTACGAATAAGGGGTTCCTTTAGAAATTGATAGAGCTTAACCTTTTTAGCTTTTCCTAATTCACAGGCAGCCGAA
>JBKEBB010000347.1:0-2109 GCA_047972845.1 Bacteroidales bacterium | reverse complement strand
TGGGGTGACGAAGGAAAGGGAAAAGTGGTTGACGTACTAACTCCCAAGTACGATGTTGTTTGCCGTTTCCAAGGTGGTCCTAATGCCGGACATACACTAGAGTTCGACAATCAGAAATTTGTGTTGCACACCATTCCTTCAGGTATATTCCAAGGCAAAAAGGTGAATATTATCGGTAACGGTGTGGTGTTGGATCCTGCAATCTTTAAAATGGAGATTGAACGACTCGAAAAGGCGGGACATTCGCTCAGTAATAAACTGTTTATCTCGAAGAAGGCGCATCTTATCTTGCCCACCCATAGACTCCTTGATGCATGCTACGAATCAGACAAGGGAGCATCTAAGATTGGCTCTACGTTGAAAGGTATTGGTCCTACTTATACCGATAAGATCAGTCGAAACGGTGTTCGTGTAGGTGATATCTGCAACAACTGCCAGGAGAACTACGACAAAGCCATTGCTGCCCACAAACGTATTCTCGACCAATACAAATTCGAGTACGACCTCGAATCAGTTGAGAAGGAGTGGTTCGCCGGATTGGAAGTCATGAAGCGTTTCCCCTTTATCGACAGCGAAATTGAGGTAAACAACTATTTGAAGAACGACTGCTCTGTTCTTGCCGAAGGTGCGCAAGGTACTATGTTGGACATCGATTTCGGTTCCTATCCCTTTGTGACCTCGTCAAACACTGTTTGTGCAGGTGCATGTACCGGATTGGGCGTTGCTCCAAGCAAGATCGGTGAGGTGTTTGGTATATTCAAAGCTTATTGCACCCGTGTTGGTAGCGGTCCGTTCCCCACTGAGTTATTTGATGCCGATGGTAATATGATGCGTGATCGTGGTCGTGAATACGGATCAACCACGGGACGTCCCCGTCGTTGCGGTTGGATCGATTTGGTTGCATTGAAGTATTCAATCATGATCAACGGAGTAACCCAATTGATTATGATGAAGAGCGATGTGCTCGACTGCTTCCCTGTGATCAAGGCATGCGTTGCTTACAAAATGAACGGTGAAGAGATCACTACGTTCCCATTCGAAATAGACGATGCTGTTGAACCTATCTACGTTGAGTTACCCGGATGGCAAACCGATATGACCAAGATGTTGAGCGAAGATGAGTTCCCCGAGGAGTTCAACGCTTACCTCTCATTCCTTGAAGAACAACTTGAGGTACCTATCAAGATTGTATCTGTGGGACCCGATCGTGAGCAAACCATCATTCGTTATACGGAAGAGTAATATTCTTTTCCAATCAATATTCAAAAATACGAGGCTGATCAGGTCTCGTATTTTTTTTGTCCCATTCCTTCACTCTATCCTCCCAGAGGTTCCTTTCCTTCCAACCAATCGAATTATTACATTCTCCTCTTTATTCTATGCGATGCGTTGAAGGCCCTTCAATTTCATTAAAAATAAACTTTTCCACTTCCTAATATGACGGATAAAATGTAGTTTTGTAGTCACTATGTGAATACGCCTATGATTCATGGTTGTATTCGCGAAGAATGGTTATTTCCTACGTACTTAACTACAGTATTAATATAATCTCTTAATCTCAATCATCATGAAACGAAAACTCAGAATGGGAATGGTAGGCGGTGGCAGCGATGCCTTCATCGGAGCTATTCACCGTCTTGCCGCATTTATGGACAACCAAATCGAATTGGTTTGCGGATGTTTTAGTGTCGATCCCGAAATTTCTATCTCATCAGGACTCTCTTACTACCTCTCTCCCGATCGTGTGTATAAAACCTATGCGGAGATGTTTGAAAAAGAATCGGCCATGCCTGCCGATAAGCGCATTGATTTTGTTTCGATCGTTACCCCAAACCGTTGGCACTTCGAACCTGCTATGATGGCATTGGAGAACGGATTCAATGTGGTTGTCGATAAACCCATCACCTTTTCCCTCGAAGAGGCCAAGGCGCTGAAAGCGAAAGTGGAGGAGACCGGACTTACATTGGCACTCACCCATACCTATTCAGGTTTTCCCGCTGTCAAAGAGGCCAAATACAGAATTGCTCGCAGCGATCTGGGTACCATTCGCCGTATCTATGTTGAGTATCCCCAAGGTTGGTTGTCAGAACGAATCGAATTGCAGGGCGG
>JBKEBB010000332.1:0-24880 GCA_047972845.1 Bacteroidales bacterium | reverse complement strand
TTGTTAATTTCTCAAGACAATTCCTCATTTATATTATAACATACACAGATGCAAATAGCTAAATATCAATCATAGAAACGAAACAACAGATCTATTAACGCTTAATTAACACATATACATTGATATGTAAAAAGAAAATCCCCTAATTTTGCGTTCAAATAATGCTATCTGAGTTTCTAAACGCCTATCTTTATTTAAAATTAAAGAAAACACTTTTCCTCAATAACCAATTGTATATTATTGAGGGGAGTAGTAAAAAATGACTTATGAAAAAATCCTTACTAATCGCTGTTCTTATTACAACTTTCACAATCGGAGCTAAAGCACAAACCGAAAACAGATTTGGAGGTCAAATTGAAATCGGCTATGGTTTTAGAATGGGCCAAAAACTGAATGTATTCCAAGTATCTCTGATGCCCGGTTACCATTTCGGCCCCAATATATTTGCGGGAGTCGGCATTGGGTTCAATCGCTATTCAGGTTTCGGCGGAAGCTTATCATCTGTTCCATTCTTTGCGCACGGGACTATTAACTTGATTTATGCGTCAACGTGGACTCCGTTTTTTGCGACAAAAATTGGATACGGCATTGGGAAGGAATCTGAAACTTTACAAGGAACTACCAACGAGTTAAAAACGGGACTTTACTTTGCTCCTTCGATAGGTGTAAAATATAAAATCACTCCACAACAAACCATATCACTTGCGCTCCAATACGATGCCATGGCTTTTAAAGCTATAATTAGAGACAGTGGGGATAATGGAACTGTAAGATATTCGGGATCAACAACCAACAATGCCCTCGGTGTTCGTGTTGGTTACGAGTTCTAACTACATCTTTTTATTTTACATTTTTGATTGTACTCGAAACTTTTACCGTTAAGTAATTTACATTCTACTTTTGGCGTAGCTTAATTACTTCAAAACAATGAAAGCTGCTCTCACGCCATTAGAGTTTTCAACAACAAACGAAGAGAGCCGTTTGAGAAAAAAATGAATATCTTATGAAAAAGATTTTATTGGTAGCAGCTCTTATTGCTGCGTTTACAACGGGAGCATATGCTCAAACTGAGAATGGATTTGGTGGTCAGGTAGAAGTTGGCTACGGTCTAAAAATGAATGACAAGTTGAACGTGTTTCAAGTTTCATTGATGCCAGGCTATCATTTTGGTCCTTATCTCTTTGCCGGTGTCGGTGTTGGGTTCAACAGCTATTCAGCTAACGGAGAAAGTATCTCTACTTTTCCTATTTTTGCTCATGGTACAGTAAACTTCACTTCGGGAACAACATGGACTCCTTTCCTTGCTGCTAAAGTGGGTTACGGTATTGGTAAAAGAACCGAATCTTTAGATGGTGCTAACTACGAGTTAAAATCAGGCTTCTACTTTGCACCCTCTTTAGGTATGAAATACAAAGTTTCTCCTCAATATGCTGTATCGTTGGCACTGTTCTACGATGCCATGGGATTCAAAGAAACCGTTACTGAGCTGGGAGAACTTCCCGCATCCGCGACTACAACCAACAGCGCGATTGGTCTTCGTTTAGGTTTCGAATTCTAATCAAATCCTTTTTCTTCATACACAAAGCATCTTCCGATTCGTCGGGAGGTGCTTTTTTTGTTTAGAACCGAATTAATACAATTCATTGAAGGTATTACCGCATTTTTTGTAAGTTTGCACTGCTAACGTCAAAACACCCAACACCATGAAGATTCCTGAAACCAATAAAAAAAGAGTTGTAATCATCGGCGGTGGATTTGCAGGCCTCAATATGGTAAACTCCCTCAACAAGGAGCTCTTTCAGGTAGTTCTCATCGATCGCAACAACTATCACCAGTTTCAACCGCTCCTCTACCAAGTGGCTTCATCCGGTTTGGAACCCAGTTCAATTTGCTTCCCTTTCAGAAAAATATTCAGAAAACCCACCGACTTCTTCATCCGATTGGCCGAAGTGACCCGAATAGATACCGATCACAACTACATCGACACCTCCATCGGTGCATTAAGCTATGACTACTTGGTGATTGCCGCCGGCACCACTACTAACTTCTATGGCAATCAATCCCTGCAAGAAAAGACTCTTCCGATGAAAACCGTCGAAGAGGCGATGTTGGTACGCAACCGACTCCTACTCAACCTCGAAGCGGCAGCGATAGCGGATGACGAGAAAGAGCGGGAAAAGCACCTCAACGTGGTAGTGGTGGGTGGTGGTGCCACAGGAGTGGAGGTTGCAGGCGTATTATCGGAGATGAAACGGTTTGTCATCCCACGTGATTTTCCTGATTTGAACGGCCACAACCTTTCCATCCGTCTCATCGAAGGATCGACTCGTTTGCTTGGTGCACTCTCGGAAGAGTCGTCGGCCGCGGCTACCCGTTTTCTTGAAAAGATGGGTGTAGAGATTCTTCTCAATCAGCGGGTGGTGGGCTATGAAGAGGATCAGGTGATCCTCCACAGCGGGATGACCATTCCCTCGAAAACAGTCATTTGGGTCAGTGGCGTACAAGCCAGTCCCATAGACGGACTTACCGCTGAAGCGATCGGACCCGGCGGACGAATCTTGGTCGATCCACTATCAAGAGTTCTCCACTACTCCAACCTATTTGCCATCGGAGATATTGCCCTGATGCGCTGCGACGACTACCCCAATGGACATCCTCAAGTGGCACAGCCTGCCATACAACAAGCACGCACCCTCAGTCTCAACCTCGAAGCGATCGAAAACAATCGACCCACACAACCGTTTCAATACAATAATCTGGGTTCGTTGGCCACCATCGGTCGCAATAAAGCAGTGGCCGATATCTGGAAACTTCATTTCAACGGTTTCCCTGCATGGCTTATCTGGATGGTTGTGCATCTACGGTCTATTTTAGGGGTGAAAAACAAAATTGCCGTACTGTTCGACTGGATATGGAACTACATCAGTTATCATCAATCCATCCGATTGATTCTCTTCCGAGGAAAAAGAGAATAGGCTACTATTCGAGAAGCATTCATCCTAAATCAGAACACTCGCACCTACTTCAGAGAGGTATAACAACCATCCCCAAACACTATCCACCTCGAATAATACGGAAGGAAGATTCGCTTTCTCCAACGAGAGAACGTTCTTTAATCGGTCAATCCGGTCGGATTAACCAAAAGAAATAGTCGGTTGCAATTTGCGGTGTACACCATACCCGATTACGGTGTACACCGTGATGGATTGCCCTGTACACCGCAATCATACTCGGTCTTCCCGTTGAAAATAATAGATTCGCTGCGATAAACCAATCCAACGAATCAGCTCCGAAAATACCTACTATCACTGTCATCAGACCAATTATAAGAAAAGAATTTTCGGTAGCCACATCTCTTCAATCTATACTATTAGTATAGTAGAACAGTTCATACAAATCACCCCATATTTAAGCATAAAAATGACGCGTTATCCCCCTCCAAACAGCAAAATAGAGGAGCAAAAAACCGAAACAGGGGACTGTAACATTTTTTATGGCTATCATTTGATGCAGATACAAATAAAAGCTACATTTGTACCTATAACATAACCTCATTACCAAAATATTCAAGAGACGAATTTCACCATGACAAACATCGATCAAAGCCGCAGAGGCTTCCTAAAGGAAATAGGCTTGGCAACAGGCGCAACCCTGCTTGCTTCGGCACCTTTTTTATCGTCCTGTGCGGAAGAAGAAAAAAAAGCCAAAGGGAAAGTCCTAAAAGTAGGTGTTATAGGTCCCGGTTCGCGCGGACAATACCTGATGACCTATCTCTCACAAGACCCCAACTGCAAAATTACAGCCATTTGCGACATCTACCAACCGAGTATCGACGGTGCGCTTACTATCGCACCCAAAGCGAAAGTGTATAACGACTACCAAAAATTGCTGGAAGATTCCTCGATCGAAGCTGTGATAATCGCCACCCCACCTACGCTGCATAACTTAATGACTGTGGCCGCTTTTCAAGCCGGCAAGCATGTGTATTGTGAAAAATCGCTCGCCTTCACTCCTGAACTTTGTCTCGACTCATACAAAAAATACAAAGAATCGGGATTGGTAATGTTTGTAGGCCAACAACGATTGGCTCATCCCGTTTACATAAAAATGATGGAGATGATCGATGCGGGCGTTATCGGTGAAATTCAAGGAATACGCGCCCATTGGTTCCGCAACGGATCATGGCTGCGCGAGTGCGATCCGAAAGACGACCGCCATGTGAACTGGCGTATCTACAAAGATCTCTCCCACGGAATGATGACAGAGCTGGCATGCCACCAACTACAGATCGGCACGTGGGCTAAAAAAGCACTTCCCAAACGAATCATGGGAATGGGCTCTACCACCTATTGGAAAGATCGTCGAAACATCTATGACAATGTGATGTTGATCTATGAATTTGAAGACGGAGTGAAAATGTCATACCAATCTATCATTTCGAATAAATTCAACGGATGCGAAGAACAAATTCTTGGCAATCTGGGCACATTCGAACCTGAGCGCAACCGACTCTTCTATGAAGAGATTCCTCCCGCGCCCGGAATTCTTCAAATGATCAATCAGATGGAAAAAAACACCTTCCGTGCTGTTCCCTTTGCCGGCACCAGTTGGGCTCCCGAAACCGCTCAGGAATACAAAGGAGAATACATTGTCGATCCGCGTGTGTTGCGTCCCGGCAGTGACGGAACCGATCTGCTGCTCGAACAGTTCGTCCAAGCCGCCATTGAGAACAAACCCAACGAGTGGGTAGCTCAACAGGGCTATTATGCGGCAGTACTATCGCTACTCGGACATCAGGCGATGGAAGAACAACGAACTATCGAGTTTCCACAAGAACTCATACTCTAACCTTGGATGCAGATCCATATTTTGACGGCATCGAAACCTCTTAACAACACAACGACAACAATGAAAGAAATAATAATTACCTCGAAACATATCAAACAAGAATGGATAACCCTTCTTGTTTGCTTCATCGTAGCCAATCTGTTGAATGTATATTCTATCTATCAATTCAACACTCCTTGGAGCGAACTCTATACACAATGGCTCTACATCCTGCTGCTATCTGTAGTAATCTATGCGGTATTCACTTTTTTAAGATTAATCGTATGCGGTATTCGAGCATACCTAAAAAAATAACTGAAATGAGACATCTAACAACAACCCTACTACTTGTTCTCTTCCTCTTTAGCGTTCAAGCCCAAAAAACAGCAGACAACACCCTCACTCCAAAGGAAAAAGCCGACGGATGGATTCTTCTTTTTGACGGAAAATCAACGGATCAATGGGTAAGCCCTACAACCGGTGTGTTTCCTACCAAAGGATACTCGATTGAAGACGGAGTATTGGTTCTCAACAAAGAGCATGGCAATCGCGGTGGTGACATCATGACCAAGAAGCGATATGCAAATTTTGAATTCTCATTTGATTTCTGGGTAAGTAAGAAAGGAAACAATGGAATCAAATACTACTACCAAACAAAACCCGATGCGAAAGGATCCGATTTCAAAGGACCGGAATATCAAATCCTCGACGACTTGGGACATCCCGATGCCAATCTGGGCTTCTTTCCCAATTGCCGTAAATTGGGAGCCTTGTATGACATTCTTCCTCCGCGTGGAACGGAAGTATTCAAAGGCCCCGAAACATGGAACACCGGAAAGATTGTGGCCAAAAACGGAAAAGTGGAACATTGGCTGAACGGAGTGAAGATATTGGAATACAACCGATTCTCCTATGTGTACGAAGTGTTGCGCGATCAAAGCAAATTCAAAAACGCGGAACGTTTCGGACAGTTTGAAGACGGTCATCTGTTGATTACCGAGCATGAAGATCTTACAAAATTCAAGAACTTGAAGGTAAGAGAACTGTAACAGCAGATTCCCACACATAAAATGTCCAACGCCATCTATAAACTGATTCGAGGATCGGCACCGCTCTACTACACGTGGCTTGAGGTGATGCACACGCGACTCGATATCGTATTATGCGGACTTTCTGAAGATCATTCGGAAGAGGTGGTCGCGGAACTAATCGCTGAAGTAAGGCGACTGGAAAAACGACTCAACCGATTCGACAAGCAGAGCGACCTCTTTTATATCAACTCCCATGCGCAAGAACATCCCCTGCGATTGGATAAGGAGATGTGGGGCATTCTCGATCACTGCCTACAAGTGAAAGAACAGACATACGGTTACTTCGACGTGTGCGTGGCGACTAAAGGGGATTACCTGTTGAGCGAATCGGGAGCTACAGTTGAATTTGCATCACCCTACACCCGAATTGATCTCGGTGGTTATGCCAAAGGATTAGCTCTTGAGCAGATAAAAAAGAAATTGTGGATGAAAGGGGTGGAAAACGCGCTGATTAATTTTGGAAACAGCTCGGTATATGCTGTGGGATCAATGCCCTTCACCGATAAAGGATGGCAGGTGGCGGTAGAAGATATTTACAGGCCAAGCCATTCGATCCTCGACATCGCACTTTCGAACAATTCGCTCTCAACCTCCGGAAATACGGGAAAGTCAGATACACACATTTACTCTCCCATTACCGGACAGAAAGTAGAAGGAGAGGGTGCTGTATCGATCATCTGCCCATCGCCTCTCGACAGTGAGGTGCTGTCAACAGCCCTGTTCGCGGCAGAAAACATGGAAGAACAGGTCAAAATACTTGAGCCATTTGAGCATGTAGAAGCCTATACGATACGATACGCCGATCCACAATCACCTCCGGTTGTCAGTCTGATATCGGGAATAGCGACAGAGCATGCCCGCCAAGAGTAGAAAACAGTTTCAATTATAACAACAAAACTATTCATCATATTATGAACAATTTATTCAATGTATCGGGAAAAGTAATCCTGATTACCGGCGGAGCCGGAGTTCTGGGCACCTCAATGGTTCATTATTTTGCCAAAGAAGGAGCCAAAGTGGTGATTCTGGATTTGGCCAGAGGAAATGGACAGGAATTGGCCAATGAAATAAACGCGATGGGCTATGAAGCCTGCTTTATAGCTACCAACGTACTCGACAAACCAACCCTCGAATCGAACTACGAAGAGATTATGACTCGCTACGGTCGAATCGATGTATTAATCAACGGCGCGGGAGGAAATATGCCCGGTGCTACAATCGCGCCCGACAAAACCATTTTCGATCTGGATATTGATGCCTTCAAGAAGGTGGTCGATCTGAACCTTTTTGGCACTATTCTTCCTACAATGGTATTCTCTAAAGCGATGGCCGAACAGAAAAAAGGGGTAATTATTAATATATCGAGCGAATCGGCTATACGTCCGCTCTCACGTGTTGCGGGGTATGGTACGGCAAAAGCGGCCGTGACCAACTTCACGAAATACATGGCAGGTGAGTTGGCTATCAAGTTTGGTGACGGAATACGAGTGAATGCGATTGCTCCCGGGTTCTTTCTTACCAAACAAAACCACGCGCTTATGACCAATCCCGACGGAACACACAGCGAGAGGGCTCTTTCAATTATTGAGCACACCCCATTCCGTCGCCTAGGCGAACCTGAAGAGTTGCTCGGTACACTTCATTGGTTGGCGAGCGATGCCTCAAAATTTGTGACCGGAACCATGACGGTAATTGACGGAGGTTTTGACGCCTTCTCTATCTAATACTCTTCTCTGTAACCCATTGAAAAGGTAAAAAACCATTTACATGGCGAGAGACCAAAGATCGAATCTTTACAAGCAGTCACGTTAACACAAAG
Organism: Bacteroidales bacterium; assembly: GCA_047972845.1. Classification (GTDB taxonomy): domain Bacteria; phylum Bacteroidota; class Bacteroidia; order Bacteroidales; family JBKEBB01; genus JBKEBB01. The sequence goes on along the minus strand of JBKEBB010000332.1, from coordinate 17,143 downwards.
AAACTATGGAACTAAAGAAAAACTATAGATGGTCGCTGGTAGTGCCCACCAGCATGGGAATACGTCTTACTCCAACCGCGTTGGGTCAACCCATACACAGCAGCAACACGCTGTTCATGCAGGCCACCAGTGCCGAAACAAACGTAGCAAGCGTTTCCTCCTACTTGGGATTGCCTACAAAAGTGCTGACCACGTTCGTTAAAGGAAGCCCGATTGCTCAATTCATCAAAGACAACCTTCGCAGCCGTAACATGGCCTTCGAAGGACCCGAAGTTGAACAAGGCGGACCTTGGGGCTACCGCCATCAGATCAATATAGCAGACAGCGGCTATGGATCTCGCGGACCTCGTGTTTGGAACGACCGCGCCGGAGAGGTGGGAAGAACGCTCAATGTGAAAGATTTTAATCTCGACCGTCTGTTCGGAGAAGAGGGAGTTCAGATCCTTCATCTATCGGGATTGATTGGAGCGTTGTCGCCCGAATCATCTCAATTCTGTCTCGAACTGGCACGTGCGGCTAAGAAATATGGAACCAAGATCGCGTTCGACCTCAACCACCGTGCAAGTTTCTGGGAAGGAAGAGAAGAGGAGCTGCACGCCATATTCAGCGAAATAGCCTCCATTGCCGATATTCTGATTGGTAACGAAGAGGACTTCCAACTCTGTCTGAGGGTAGAAGGTCCTGAAGCGGGAGGCAAAGACATCGCGGCCAAGATAGAGAGTTTCAAAGCGATGATTACAAACGTGAAAAAGAAATATCCCAATGCCTCGGTATTCGCCACCACACTGCGAGAAGTGGAGAGTGTGAATGTACACCATTGGGGAGCCATCCTGTTGGAAGGCGACAACTGGCATGTTGTTCAACCACGCCCGATCCACGTACTCGACCGTATCGGCGGAGGCGATGGATTTGTAGGTGGCTTGCTCTATGGCATTCTGAAAGGATGGGAAGCAGAAAAGTGGGCTCAGTTTGGTTGGGCGACAGGTGCGCTGGCAACCACATTCTTTACCGACTACGGACAACCGGCGGATGAAGACCAGGTATGGAGTATCTGGAAAGGAAACGCGCGGGTGGTAAGATAAAGAAGAATGCTCGTACAAGATGCTCACTTGCGACCGATCTATCGAATGGAACGGTCGGCAAAGTGAGAATGAGAATTTGTTCGTGACACAATTGTTCCACTAAACACCCAAAAAGAGATGTTGCATTTTGCCAAAGGAGGCATTGGTTATGCCTATACACCCGAAGAGTTAAGAGGAACTATTTTCTCCGTATTGGAGAAATTAGGTCCCAAAAAGAAGGTATTGGTCATACCTCCCGACTTTACCCGCTTCTTTTCACGAGCCGGAGAGATCACCCGATATATTTATGAGTTTTATGGAGAGGCGTTGACCGACATCCTCCCCGCTCTCGGCACACACTTCCCCATGGAAGAGGAGGAGATAGAGAAGATGTTTGCGGGAGTACCCAAATCGCTCTTTCGTGAACATAAGTGGAGAGAAGATGTAGTAACGGTTGGAATTGTTCCAAGGGAGTACGTCAAGGAGGTTTCAGGTGGTGCGGTGGACTACGAATGGCCTGCGCAGGTAAACAAAATGTTGATAGAAGGAGGATACGACCTGATTCTTTCGATCGGACAAGTAGTGCCCCACGAAGTACTCGGCATGGCAAACTACAACAAGAATATCTTTGTAGGAACGGGAGGAGCCGAAGGCATCAACAAAAGTCACTTTATCGGTGCCGCCTATGGTATGGAGAAAGTGATGGGACGAGCCATCAATCCGGTACGTAAGGTACTCAACTACGCCTCTGACCATTTCGCCAAAGATATGCCGATAGTATATGTTCAAACCGTTATATCGGGAGGTGCTGACGGACTTCAACTGAGAGGTCTGTATATCGGTGACGACATGGAGTGTTTTGAGAAAGCATCCGCTTTATCGCTCGAAACCAACTTTGTGATGATGGAACGTGAGATGAAAAAGGTGGTGGTCTATCTTGATCCGGAAGAGTTTCGCAGCACATGGTTGGGAAATAAGAGCATCTACCGCACTCGAATGGCAATTGCCGACGAAGGCGAGCTGATTGTTTTGGCTCCGGGACTGAAACAGTTCGGTGAAGATCCTACGATCGACAAACTGATACGTAAATACGGATATGTCCACACCCCTCAGGTGATGAAATACGTGGAAGAGAACGAAGACCTGAAAAACAGCTTAGGTGTTGCCGCACACTTGATTCACGGCACCTCGGAAGGACGATTCAAGGTAACGTATTGTCCGGGACACCTGACCCGTGAAGAGATCGAAGGTGTAGGGTTCGGATATGCAGACCTATCGACTATGATGAAAAAGTACGATCCGAAGAAACTGAAGGACGGATGGAATATGGTGGATGGTGAAGAGATATTCTATATCTCCAATCCTGCATTAGGTCTGTGGGCTTACAGAGAGCGATTCAAATAATCGTGTCGAATGAACGGAATGTATGTACACAAAACAACCAGCTAACCCCAACCACTAACTATTGAACATATAACTATGATAAAAGTAATTGCCGACGATAAAATACCCTTTCTCAAAGGAGTGCTTGAACCGTTTGCTGAAGTCGTCTATTTGCCGGGAAGTAAAACAACGCCCGAAGTGGTACACGACGCGGATGCTATTCTCACCCGCACCCGTACCCATTGCAACGAAGCACTGCTCAAAAACTCGTCAGTAAAACTTATTGCCACCGCTACTATTGGTTACGATCATATCGACACCGCCTACTGCGAAGGAAATGACATCCGATGGATCAATGCGCCGGGATGCAACTCCTCTTCGGTACAACAGTACATTTCCGCCGCTATTATCGCTCTGGCAAAAGAGAAGAATCTCCTCTTGGCTGAGATGACACTGGGAGTTATCGGTGTAGGAAACGTAGGATCGAAAGTGGCAAAAGCAGCCGCCGCGTTAGGCATGCGAACACTTCTCAACGACCCTCCCAGAGGCAACGTCGAAGGTAATGATGGGTTTGTAGAGTTGGACTATCTGCTTACTTACAGCGACATCGTCACCTGCCACACTCCTCTTACTCGCTCCGGTGAATATGCCACCTATCATCTGGCCGATGCATCGTTCTTCTCAAAAATGAAAACAGGAGCCATCTTCATCAACTCCTCCAGAGGTGAGGTGGTGGATTCCGAAGCCCTCAAGCAGGCGTTTGCAGAGAAAAAAATATCGGAATACATTCTTGATGTGTGGGAAGGAGAGCCCGACTTGGATCGTGAACTACTTAACAACGCGTTCATAGGAACTCCCCACATTGCCGGATACTCCAACGACGGAAAAGCGAACGGTACAGCGACCTGTGTGCATGAGTTACAACGATTCTTCGGACTGGACGAATCATTGAAAAACTGGTATCCCTCCTCCATTCCCCACCCTCCGATGGCAACCGAACGAACCATCGACTGTGTCAACAAAACAGATGAAGAGCTCTTTTACGAGGTGATATACCATACCTACCCTCTATTTGAAGACAGCTTGCGGTTGAAACACCAACCCGAAGCATTCGAACAGCAGCGGGGCGACTATTGGATCCGTCGCGAGTTTCCGGTTTTCACCCTTACATTGAAGGGAGCATCCATCGAACAACAAGAACGATTACAACAACTGGGATTTAACGTACACAATTTATAAAACCAACGCCCGTATTCGCTATTTAGAAAGAACAATAGCCTTGTCGGGTTCAAACAATAAATACAATGAAGAAATTAGCTGACATCGGATTGATTGGTCTCGCCGTTATGGGTGAGAATCTTGTGTTAAACATGGAAAGCAAAGGATACACCGTTGCTGTCTATAACCGTACCGTTTCAAAAGTGGACGATTTTATCAACGGAAGAGGAAAAGGGAAGAACTTCATCGGCGCCCACTCCGTAGCGGAACTGTGCGCTTCACTCGAACGTCCTCGCAAAGTAATGATGCTGGTGAAAGCAGGAAGCGCGGTGGACGATTTCATCGAGCAGATCATTCCTCATCTCGAGCCGGGTGATGTGATTATTGACGGAGGAAACACACACTTCCCCGACACCATTCGCCGAACCAAATATGTAGAAAGCAAAGGACTTCTCTATATCGGCACCGGAGTATCCGGTGGTGAAGAGGGCGCACTGCTCGGCCCATCGATGATGCCCGGCGGATCAAAAGAGGCGTGGCCTTTGGTGAAAAACATCTTCCAATCCATCAGTGCCAAAGCCGATGGTGCTCCTTGTTGCGACTGGGTTGGCGAAGACGGAGCGGGACATTTCGTAAAAATGGTCCACAATGGTATTGAGTACGGCGACATGCAGTTGATCTGCGAAGCCTATCAAGTAATGAAAGATGTGCTTGGCATGAGTGCCGAGGAGATGCACGAAGTGTTCAAGGAGTGGAACGCAGGAGAACTGGACAGCTACCTGATCGAAATAACCCGCGATATCCTCGGCTATAAAGCGGAGAACGGCGAGGTAGTGGTTGATAAAATCCTTGATACAGCCGGACAAAAGGGTACCGGAAAATGGACAGGCGTTGCGGCTCTTGAGTTGGGTGTTCCCCTCACATTGATCGGCGAAGCAGTATTTGCACGTTGTCTCTCGGCTCAAAAAGAGGAACGTGTGATCGCATCCAAGCAAATCAGCGGTCCGGCAATCCGTTTCGATGGCGATAAAAAAAGCTTTATTGAGGACATCAAAAACGCCCTATATGCTTCCAAAATAGTATCCTACGCACAAGGTTACCTGTTAATGCGCGAAGCGGCTAAGGAATACAACTGGAAACTAAACAATGGTGGTATTGCTTTGATGTGGCGCGGTGGCTGTATCATTCGCTCGGTGTTCCTCGGTAAAATCAAGGAGGCATTTGACAACAATCCCGACCTCACCAATCTGCTGCTCGATCCCTTCTTCAAAGAGAAGATGGTATCATCGCAAGCAAGTTGGAGACGTGTGGTTGCTACCGCGGTAATGAACGGTATTCCTACTCCCGCCCTTTCCGCCGCGTTGAGCTATTTCGATGCCTATCGCACCGAAAGACTCCCTGCGAACCTTCTTCAGGCGCAACGTGACTACTTCGGAGCACACACTTACGAACGCATCGATGCACCTCGCGGAGAGTTCTTCCACACCAATTGGACAGGTAGAGGAGGAAACACCTCAGCCAGTACCTATATTGTATAACGAACCCGATCAAACTTAATTCATAGCTCATGCCGGGAATGGATACTTGTTATCTATTCCCGGCTTTTTTATGGTCATACGGAAGTAATAAACAGATTCCTTAGGAGCAAAATCCCCTATAAACACCCCTTTTCTAACTATATTACGGTAATGAACGATCCATTATCCCTATAATTTGGGATTGAAGCGCTTTATAGATAGATCTAATTTTGCGCTCTGAAAAAACCAGTAATATATGAAACGTAGCTATTTGAAATTATCCCTTCTGCTCCTCGCTATCCTCTCGCTCTCACTCCAATTGAGTGCCGAAGACCGGGGAACAACGACCGTGAGAGGTCGCATAATCGACAAAGGAAAAGAACCCATTCCTGCCATAGCGGTGGGTATCGATGGAACTCCAATGGGTGGATACTCCAACGACGATGGAACTTTTGTCATCCCAAACGTGCCCACCGGATCCCACTCCATAGTAGTCTCGGGAATGGGAATAAAGACAGTTACCATCCCTGTGCAATTAGAAGAGGGAAGAGAGTACAACCTCCGCGAGATTGAGGTGGACGAAGATACATTCCAGCTCAACGAGGTAAGTGTAACTGCTAAATCTGAGGCACGCCTGAAGCAAGAGCAGGCATACGCCATTTCAGTACTCGATATTAAAAAATCATACACCAGCTCCGCTCCTTTGAGCAAAGTGCTCAACACGGTTTCAAGTGTTCGCATCCGTGAAGACGGGGGGATGGGATCGACCTACAACTTCAGTCTCAACGGTTTCTCCGGTAATCAGGTGAAGTTCTTCCTCGATGGCATTCCGATGGACAATTTCGGATCATCCTACAACCTCTCAAATATTTCCGTAAACATGGCAGAACGTGTGGAGGTGTATAAAGGAGTTCTTCCCGTAAGCCTCGGTGCCGATGCCCTCGGTGGAGCGGTAAACTTGGTCACTCGTAAAGATGCCAACTACATCGACGCCTCCTATTCGTTCGGTTCATTCAACACCCACAAGGCGGACATCAACGGCGCATACACCAATCTGAAGACCGGATTCACTGTCCGTGCCAATGCCTTCTATAATCATTCGGACAACAACTATAAGGTGTTCGCTCCCATTATCGACCTTGCTACCAACCAAAAGGTGGACGAACGATGGGTGAACCGTTTTCACGACAAATACTGGTCGGCCGGACTTCGTTTAGAAACCGGAGTAGTCAACAAATCATTTGCCGACTACCTACTTTTCGGTATTATCGCTTCGAAGAACGACAACCAACTTCAGACAGGTGCAACCATGGATGCCGTGTATGGTGGCGTGAAGGTTAAGAGCGAATCGTTAATCCCCTCTATTCGATATAAGAAAGACGATCTGTTTATCGACGGACTCTCGCTGTCGCTTTACGGATCCTATGGCAGTGTCAATTCGTTCAACATCGACACACTCTCCCGCAAATACAACTGGCTGGGTGAATATATTCCCACAACCAAAGCAGGCGAAGCCTACCTGACCAACTCACGCATCGAAAACAGAGAGTGGCTCGGAACAGCCAACCTCAACTACATCATCAACACCAATCAGTCTGTCACGCTGAATCACATCCTATCCTCCGTGGGTCGGTCAATAAACGATAAAGCCCATCCCAACGATCCGATGAACAACATTCCTCAGCGCCTTACCAAAAACATTACGGGCTTGGGTTGGCAGATTCGATACGACCGTTGGAACGCCAATGTGTTTGGAAAGATGTACCAACTTCACAGCTCTACTCTTAAGCGCCTGGATGAATACACCGACGACGCACGCTGGGAAGAGGTGAGCGATAACAAAACAAACTTTGGCTACGGAGCCGCCACCACCTACTACATCCTCCCTTCACTTCAGGCGAAACTGAGTTACGAGCAGGCCTATCGCTTGCCTGAAAGCATTGAGATGTTTGGCGACGGATTGATTCAGCAACGCAATCCCGATTTGAAACCCGAAAGTAGTCAAAACGTCAACTTAGGGCTGAGTTTCGACAAGTTCCTTGGCGCGCAACACAGACTATCGGCCGAAGCGAACCTCATATATCGCGACACCAAAGACTTTATTCTTAAAGGAGTGAGTCTGACAAGCAACCCGACAACCGGCTACGACAACATCGGCAAAGTACTTACCAAAGGAGTAGAAGCCGGCGTTCGCTACCGCTACAACGACTGGTTCCACATTGGTGGCGCGTTTACCTATCAGGACATCATCGATAATCAAGAGTTTGAGAAAAACGAAGGAAGCTTTGTAGGCGAAGGAATTACTGAAAACATCACTTACAAAGAGCGACTCCCCAATATCCCCTATCTATTCGCGAACGGAAACATGGGATTCGAGTTTAAGAACGTAGGTATTGAGAAAACCCGCCTGACGGTAGATTACAGTATGGGCTACATCCACCAATACTATCTCTCCTTCCCCGGATTGGGAGCCAAAGCCACAAAGAAAGTGATCCCTGAACAGTTGTCTCACGACATCGCCATCGGCTACACCCTCGACAATGGCAAGTATGGCATCATGCTGGAGTGTACCAACCTGACCGACGAAAAACTGTATGACAACTATCGTCTGCAAAAACCGGGAAGGGCATTCAATATTAAATTCCGTTACTTCTTAAGCAAATAAACAGATCATATATGAAGACTTTACATACACTACTCATCGTATGCATCGCGGGGACACTTGCCGTAGGACTCAGCTCATGTGAGAAAGAAAACTTTGACAACCCCGAAACGCCCAACCTACCCTACGCGCTTAGCTTGGGTATCACCTCCAGCGGTGTAACCACATACTATGTGGTAACCGCCGACAACCTGATGTCGGGCACAATAAACGCCGTTGGTAAAGGATTGGAACAAAATGGTTACCGCGACTATGAACAAGGAGGAAAAACAATCTTCAGTATAGGAGGATTGGGCGTGACCAGCGCAACAGGAATTGTGCGCGACAACGCCGGGTACTTAATAGAAAAAGGTGACTTCGTATTCAACAATTCGCTGAACGCCTTTACCCAGATCGACCCGCAAACCATGTTGGGCATTGAGCTTCCATCCAACAAAGAGAGTGGAGACAAGATTACCTTCTACACTGTGGACATCAACTCGATCTCCATCACCAACAAAACCACTCACACACCCATCGCCGCGATGAGTCTACCCGAGTGGCCCAGCATTACAGGTATGTGCAGAAGCGAGGACAATATCTATGTCACCTACTTCCCAATGAGTCCCACCACCTATCAAACGCCCTTCACCGACACCACCTATGTGGCCGTCTTCTCCTACCCCGACATGAATCTGAAAACGATTATGAAGGACACCCGCACCGGTCCGGCCGGATCGTGGGGTGCCTTCAACGGAATGATTCAAGTGGAATCGGGCGATATGTATATCATGTCGAGCTCGGCTCTTTCCAACGGATATTCGCAAAGCACCAAGAATGCGGCGTTCCTACGTATTCCAAAGGGAACAACAGAGTTTGACGACTACTATTTTGACTTTGAAACAGCAACCGGAGGATTGAAACCGGCACACATCAAATACATCGGAAACGGATTGGTATTTGCCGAAGTAAGTACCATCAATCCGCAAACAGCCGCCGACCGCTGGGGTGACAAAAGTCTGAAGTGCAGCATTATCGACTTGAACAATAAAACGGTGACAGACGTTCCACAAATACCCGTACACAACGGAAACGGAGGACGCCGATTTACCGCTTTGGTAGATGGAGGATATGTGTACTGTCCCATCACTACAAGCGAAGGCACCTACATCTACCGTGTCGATCCTCAAACGGCTACGGCTGAAAAAGGAGCCAAGGTGGCTACCACATTCGTTGGCGGATTCTTCCGTATAAACAATTAACGCAGTTTCCTTTCATGAACAAAAGAGTGCGAAAAGTAGCATCAAAACTCCACCTCTGGTTGGGAATACCTTCCGGGGTGGTCGTTTTTGTGGTATGCATCACCGGATCTCTGTATGCCTTCAAAGATGAGATTACCGATGCCACTCAGCCTTGGCGCTTTGTGACTCCACAACAGAAGGAGATGATCGCTCCATCACGATTGTTGGAGATTGCCTCATCGGTGATGGGCGACACCCAGCCTTCGGCAATCACCTACAGCGAAAAGAGCGATGCCATTATGGTGGATTACTATCATCGTGATCGTGGAATGACCACTCTGTTTATCGATCCATATGAGGGCACTTTCGTTCATACCACCACCAAAGAAACAGGCGACTTCGACTTTTTCCGCTTTGTTCTCGATGGTCATCGTCGATTGTGGCTTCCCAGAGCAATCGGATCTCCGATTGTGGGCTACAGTGTTCTTCTCTTCCTTATCACACTGATTACCGGAATCCTGCTTTGGATACCCAACAAATGGAATAAGAAGTCGGTCAAACAGCGGGTCACCATCTCACCTCCACACAACTCATCCCGCTTGAATCTGAGTCTGCATCGAGTACTGGGTATCTATGCCCTTATCCCCTTGGTAGTACTCTGCTTTACCGGATTAATATTCAGTCTCGGGTGGTTTAGCAAAGCGGTTTATGCGGCAACGTCGGGAGGCAACGAGTTGAAACCCTATGTACTGCCCCTTTCCGACACCACACAGGCAAGCATTGGTAATGCTCTTCCGTTGGACGAACTATACACCCGCCTGAAGAAGGAAGAACCGGACGCAACAACCTTTTACTTCGCCCTTCCACAATCGTCAGAGGGAGTGATCCGTGTGAGTGTGGTGCACGTAAGAGGATCATACTACCATACAGACAACCTATTCTTCGACCGCTACACCCTTGCCTCGCTCGAAGGCTCGGGACCCTACGCCGGAAAGTATCGGGAGGTTTCTGCCGCCGATCAATTCAGACGGATGAACCTGTCCCTTCACGACGGACGTATATTTGGCATCTGGGGAAAGATAGTGATGTGCATTACCAGCCTCATAGGAGCATCGCTCCCTGTAACGGGATTTATATTTTACTGGAAAAGGGTGCGGGGAAAGAAGCCGTCACGACAGAAATAATTTTTAATGAGCAATTTGAGTTATAACAAAGGAAAGAGGTTGACTGTTTTATGTAGTCAACCTCTTCATTTTCACCTTTTATTTATCTTATCAATCAAAAGAAATAGGTACCTGAAACGGTCAATACCCTGTCTTTACCATGCAGCATGGAATGAAGTTGATTGTTGATAGTCCATTCGTTGCTGTTTGTAAATCCAAATCCATAGGCTATTCCAACTTGCAGATGAGAGAACAGTTCGACTCCACCTCCAACATTCCAACCTATATTAAAATCTTTGCCACGAACAGAGCCACCGTCCCAACGAACTTCACTCTTGCCAATACCGAAACTAAAGTAGGGGCCTGTTGCCAGATAGATCTTTGCAAAAGGAACACCAAACTTCCATTTCAAGTTAACAGGAACATCAATATTACTGGTATTGAATACCTTTCCACTCACTTTGAATCCTTTTTGCGAATAGAGCACTGATCCATCCAGTCCAATTCCCGCGAAAGGTAACATAAACTCAATAGTGGGACCAACATGAAAACCTGAATAGTTGTCGGGAGAAAAAGTGGTTTCCAACTCCGAAAGATACACATCAGCAAGGTTAAGTCCACCTTTCAGACCAAAACGAAGAGGACTGGCAGCATTCACTGTAGTTGAGAGTGCGAACAGCACAAGCAACAAAGATAGTATTCTCTTTTTCATACGATATAATTATATGTTTGGTTACAAATATAGAAACTATTTGTAAGAAATTGGCATTTCATCCCGCCTCTCTCATTAATTAAAACAAAGTCACTCATGGAGTGGGAAGGAAACGGATTGACTAACCCCTTCTTATTCAATTGTAACAACCTATATTCATATTTGGTTCTTTCACGGCTTCGATTCTCTTTACAGTGTAGAACGCGACTCGCTGCCCTGTACACCGCGGGGAATTATGGTGTACACCGGAAACGATTCCCCTGTACACCGCAGAAGGAAAAGATCCTTTCGTATTGATCAAAAGGAATCCTCCGAATAGAATAACCAACGGGTCGTTTCAGCCAATCAAACAAATCATTTTCAAGCAAAAAGAGGATAAAGAAGAAAGCATGATAGAAAAGGGAGGTAGAGAGTACCCTTCCTATATAGACATATATAGGACAATGGAGGATGAACAAAATAAACAAAAGTTCTTTTATAGAATAATTCTTATTTTCTGTCGATTTATTTTGGTTTTCTCCTTGATTATTCGGAAATTCGTTGGCGATATGATAAATATCCGATCATTATGGTTGATGACTTACTAATCGGATTAACTAACACAACTAAATACTATTGGAATATGATAAATGTAGGCGATAAAGCACCCGAAATATTGGGTAAGAATGAAAACGGTGAGGAGATAAGACTCTCATCATATAAAGGAAAAAAGGTAGCACTCTATTTTTATCCGAAGGACAACACCTCGGGATGCACAGCGCAGGCATGCAGTTTGCGGGATGGATATACCGATTTGAAAAATGCGGGATATGAAGTAATCGGTGTCAGTGTGGACGATGAGGCTTCACACCGAAAATTCATCAAAAATCACAACCTCCCCTTCACCTTGATCGCGGACACTGAGAAAACGCTGGTAGAAACATTCGGCGTTTGGGCGGAGAAGAAGATGTATGGTCGCTCCTACATGGGAACTCTTCGCACCACCTTTATCATTGACGAAGAGGGCGTGGTGGAACGTATCATTACTCCCAAAGAGGTGAGTACGAAAGATCATGCGTTTCAACTACTACAACTGGGCAAATAGAGGAGAGCGAGCGAGTGTTGCCCTTTTTCGTTATGTTTCACAACACTCCACATGCAAAGAATAAACAAAAGATAAGAAAAGGAGCGATATGTTGCATTAGCCATACCGCTTTTAGCTTATCTTTGAGTAAAACAAAATAGCACTATGGATATATCAAGTTTAGCAGGACTGGGAATTGGTCTGGCCACGTTTTTAATCATCGGACTGTTTCATCCGGTTGTCGTAAAAGCTGAGTATTATTGGGGTGTACGAAGCTGGTGGATCTTTTTATTGTTAGGAATTGTCGGGCTGATAGCCTCCATTATGGTTGACAGTCTCTTTATTTCGGCAATATTGGGAGTGTTCTCCTTTTCTTCATTTTGGACCATCAAAGAGGTGTTCGAACAGGAAGAGCGAGTGCGTAAAGGATGGTTCCCCCGCAATCCCAAAAGAAAATATCCGTTTGACGAACCCACCACCTAAGATATACGGGAATAAGCCTGCATGAAGGAGATACTATTGAATCGAAAATATATTAACCTTTAAACCGAACTGACATGGAAAAGAAGAAACTTACCTCAGCGAATGGTCGTCCGATCGCGGACAATCAAAACTCACAAACAGCAGGCGTGCGAGGCCCCATTGTATTGCAGGATCCTTGGTTGATTGAAAAGTTAGCCCATTTTGACCGTGAAGTGATTCCCGAACGAAGGATGCACGCCAAAGGATCAGGGGCGTATGGCACCTTCACCGTTACTCACGATATCACCAAATATACTCGTGCGGCCATGTTCAGCAAGGTTGGCAAACAGACAGAGTGTTTTGTTCGTTTCTCAACCGTTGCTGGAGAGCGTGGCGCGGCCGATGCGGAACGTGACATCCGTGGTTTCGCGATGAAATTTTATACCGAAGAGGGAAACTGGGACTTGGTAGGAAACAATACTCCGGTATTTTTTCTGCGTGATCCGCTGAAATTTCCCGATTTGAATCACGCCGTGAAACGTGATCCGAAAACCAATCTGAGAAGTGCCAGCAACAACTGGGACTTCTGGACTCTGCTTCCCGAAGCATTGCATCAAGTCACTATCACCATGAGTCCGCGCGGTATCCCCTACTCTTACCGACACATGCACGGGTTTGGAAGCCACACGTATAGCTTCTTGAATGCCGAGAACAAACGTATCTGGGTGAAATTCCACCTGAAAACGCTCCAAGGAATTAAGAATCTGACCGACCAAGAGGCCGAAACGCTTATTGGAAAGAACCGTGAGTCGCACCAACGCGATCTATTCGACAGCATCGAAAAGGGCGATTATCCACGGTGGCAGTTCCAAATTCAGTTGATGACGGAAGAGGAGGCGGACAACTATCGGATCAATCCGTTTGATCTGACCAAAGTATGGTCGCACAAAGAGTTTCCCTTACACGATGTGGGAATCCTTGAACTGAATAGGAATCCCGAGAACTACTTCGCTGAAGTAGAACAGTCGGCGTTCAACCCGATGAATATTGTGGAAGGAATAGGCTTCTCGCCGGACAAAATGTTGCAGGGACGTCTCTTCTCGTATGGCGACGCGCAACGGTATCGCTTGGGAGTAAACCACAACTTGATTCCGGTAAATAAGCCACGTTGTCCGTTCCACTCCTTCCATCGCGATGGAGCCATGCGTGTGGATGACAACTACGGAGCTACCCGTGGTTACGAACCCAACAGCTTCGGAGAGTGGCAGGATTCACCCGAAAAGAAAGAGCCCCCTCTGAAAGCGACCGGCGACATCTACAACTACAACGAACGGGAATATGACGACGATTACTACTCTCAGCCCGGTGATCTGTTCAGATTGATGCCACCCGAAGAGCAACAACTCACCTGCGAAAACACGGCACGGGCGATGGGCGATGCCGAACTATTCATCAAGCAACGACATGTGAGAAACTGCTACAAGGCCGATCCTGCATACGGAACTGGAGTAGCCAAAGCGATGGGAATTGATCTCGCTGAAGCGCTGAAAGAGACTCGATAACTCGACACAGACAAACGGGATTGCGGCACACCTCCTGTGAAAAGGGAACCGCAATCCCGTTTTATTTTTGGAAATTCACTATCTTTACACAGAAATTAGACTGTTTGATAGGCAAATAGGACGCAAAAACGGAGATTGACAATTAAAACAGTCGCCTTTTCCTAATCAGTTATTTTGATTACTCAGACTATGAACAATAGCGGATATGCCCTTTTCCCGTCATCCATGAAGATGGCGGATATGATATTGAAGAACTACTCTCTACTGTCGGTTCTTCCCCGTTTTGGAGTACACTTAGGGTTTGGAGACAAGAGCATCGGCGAAGTGTGTGCCAAATACAACATCGACGAACATTTCTTTCTACTGGCCTGCAACGTCCATACGTTTGACGACTATTTGCCGGAAAAAGATGAGATCGTCAAACTGAACATTGAAAGTCTGATCGACTACCTCCAGCAATCGCACAACTACTATATAAAGGAAAAAATAACGGCGATAGAACAAAAGATCGATGAGATAGGAAAAGGATGCAGCAAGACGCACGCCCAGATTCTCAAACAGTTCTTCGCCGAATACAAACAAGAGGTGATCAACCATTTCGACTATGAGGAAGAGGTGGTATTTCCTTATATCAGACGATTGGCAAAAGGAGAGACGCAGGTGAACTATCACATTGATCAATATGAGGAAAACCACAGCAACATTGAGGACAAGTTGGGGGATCTGAAGAATATCATGATCAAATACCTGCCGGAAGAGGTGTCGTCGGAAACGCGAAACAGTATATTGTTTGACATCTTTCTCTTTGAAGAAGAGTTGTCCAAACACACGCGCATTGAGAACAAAATACTGATCCCCTTTGTCAGTGAAATAGAAAAAGAGTATGAACAGTAAATCAGTGCGTATTCTACTGATCGAACCTTCGGCGGTGATTGTGGCCGGACTTCAGAGCATCATCAGTCGAGTTCCTCAACTGAATGTTGTCGGAGTTCTCTCTGATCTAAACAGACTCACGGAGAGAGTGGCCCCTCTGCATCCCGATTTGGTGATAATCAACCCCACACTGGCTGAGTTCCACAAACGGAATCAGATTAAAAGTCTCTTTCCGCAAACTATTCTGATCGCGCTGCTTTACAATTGCTTTGATCAAGATGTCATACAACAGTTTCAAGGGGTGATACATGTGTACGATGATCCGAGGAAGATCCTTCACACGTTGCAAACAGCCGTCGCGGAACCCCAATCAGATGAGGTGACTCAAGATGGAGGCGATATATCTGAAAGAGAAAAGGAGATATTAGTGGCGGTCGCCAAAGGAATGATGAATAAGGAGATAGCGGCGCAATTCAATCTATCTATCCATACGGTCATTTCGCACCGAAAAAACATTTCAAGAAAAACGGGAATTCGCTCGGTGTCGGGCTTCGTTGTGTACGCGCTGCTTAATAATCTGATCGAAGAGCAGGATATCCATTAACCATTCACTATAAATAAGGAGATTCAGAGGAATTATCCCCACTACAAGGGATTGCCCACGGATCGAAAAAGCGCGACCTTTGTATCGCAAGAAAGGAGATACATCCACTTGCTGGTTTCGCATAAGCCATAATTAAGTTATTAGTCCGCGACTTAAATAAGTCAAGAAAGCCTCTCCGCGCGATTGCAGGGAGGCTTTCGTTTTTATGGCAATTTCGATTTATGGATATTATCCCTGAAGCAAGGCTCTCAGGCGGTTGGGATTGAGAACAGTAAACGCCTTCTTGTCTGACACCAACAATCCCTCCTCGGCCAACTGTCCGATTGCTCTCGACAAAGCCGGACGAGTCACCCCAAAGATATCTGCCAACTCCTGTTGGGTATGGGGAATGGTGAAGGTAGTACTCTTCGCCCCTTGCATCTGCTCCAACAGGTATCCGGCCAACTTGCTCTTGATTGTTCCGAAGCGGAGCATACGTACTCGATCGGAGAGAAACTTACTTCGGTCGGAAATACTGCGAAGAAAATTGTGCAGCACCCGTGCGTCTGCCTGAAGTATCGCGGTAAAGTCGGAAATCATTATCTCGGCAATCTGCGTTTCGGTTACTGCGATCACATCCACCGGGAGAATGTTTTGCGACGCGTAAATAATCGCCGGAGCGATGGGACGGGGAGCTTCAATCTCTTCGATCACCACACGGTCGCCCGCGAAATTGGTCATCTCACCCCTTACCACCCCACTGTCCACAATAAGCAACGTGCGATATCGATCGCCCTGTAAGAAGATAATATCTCCGGGGACATAATGTCGTATTGTGATACGTCCGGCAAGAAGCGCGTCCACCTCCTCAGGATTCAATCCGACAAAGAGCTGTGATTTATATATTCCTTTCATACCATTATCTATTCATACTATTAAGGTGGATGAATCCCGCTTGATCGAGGGTTCAAAAGGAGTCATCCGATATAGTGATTCGTTTAATTGTACGAAGATAATCAAACAATTTCATTCCATGTAACCAATGTTACAAAATTGTAGAATCTGCCTCCCGTATCTTTGCAGCATAAATAATGAAGGTATGAGACGAACAGTAATAAAAATCGACGAAGAACTATGTAATGGATGCGGTGCCTGCATCTCCGGTTGTCACGAAGGTGCCCTGCAATTGATCAACGGCAAAGCGGTTATGGTAAGCGAGCTCTACTGTGACGGATTGGGAGCCTGCATCGGCGAATGTCCGGTAGGTGCTATCGAACTGGAGGAGCGTGAAGCCGAACCATACAGCGAAGAGGCTGTAATGGAACGTATCGTTCCCAAAGGAGAGAAGACCATCCTTGCTCACCTCAATCACCTGAAGGATCACGGCGAACGAGACCTATACCGTCAAGGTGTGGAGTATCTGAAACGTCACAACATACAGATCAATCTGGATGGAGGAAAAGAAGAACCGCTTCCTTGTGGCTGTCCGGGCTCAGCGGCTCGCACCTTCACTCCGGTAGCAATGGCCGCCCCTTCCTTCCAACCCTCACAACTGCGTCAGTTTCCCGTGCAGTTGCATTTAATGAATCCCAACGCCGGATTCTTGAAAGGGGCCGATCTTCTTCTTGCCGCCGACTGTACCGCTTTCGCGAGCGGAGAGTTTC
>JBKEBB010000141.1:0-7009 GCA_047972845.1 Bacteroidales bacterium | reverse complement strand
AGACACCCTGCTTGAGCAATATTCAATCAAATCAGAACGGATTCATACTGTTAACCAGTTATTGAAAGCCTACACCATGTTCGACAAGGATGTGGAATATGTGGTGATTGAAAACAAGGTGAAGATAGTGGATGAGCAAACGGGTCGTATCATGGAAGGCCGCCGTTATTCAGACGGACTCCACCAAGCCATCGAAGCCAAAGAACGTGTGACTGTGGAAGCCGCCACTCAGACATTTGCAACGATTACCCTTCAAAACTACTTCCGTATGTACAACAAGCTCTCCGGTATGACCGGTACAGCTGAAACGGAAGCGGGAGAGTTGTGGGACATTTATAAACTCGATGTGGTGACTATTCCCACCAATAAGCCGATTGTACGTAATGATATGAACGATCGCGTGTTTAAAACCAAACGCGAGAAATACACGGCTGTGATTGATGAGATTGTTCGTTTGGTAGAAGCCGGACGTCCGGTCTTGGTTGGTACTACATCGGTTGAAATTTCCGAACTGTTGGCCGGAATCCTACAGCGGCGCAAGATTCCCCATAATGTATTGAATGCTAAGCTTCACCAACGTGAAGCGGACATTGTGGCGATGGCTGGGCAACGCGGAACCGTTACTATCGCTACCAACATGGCGGGTCGTGGTACCGACATCAAACTCTCTCAAGCGGTGAAAGACGCGGGCGGTTTAGCCATTATCGGTACCGAACGCCACGAATCACGACGTGTGGACCGTCAGTTGCGCGGTCGTGCAGGTCGTCAAGGAGACCCGGGTTCTTCTGTCTTTTTTGTCTCTCTCGAAGATGACTTGATGCGTCTTTTCTCATCCGATCGGATTGTGGGAATTATGGACAGATTGGGCTTCAAAGAGGGTGAAATGATTGAGCACCCGATGATTTCCAAATCCATTGAACGTGCCCAAAAGAAGGTGGAGGAAAACAACTTCGGTATCCGTAAACGTCTATTGGAGTATGACGATGTGATGAATGCCCAGCGTGAAGTGGTTTACACCAAGCGTAAGCACGCGTTGATCGGAGAACGTATCGATATCGATATCTTGAATATGATATATGACTCTACCTCTTCGGTAGTCGATGAATATACCGATTCAAACGACTTCGATGGCCTTCAGATGGAGGTATTCCGTGTGTTTGCAGTTGAATTACCTTTTGACCAGCAAACATTCAAGTCGTCCAAGCCGGCCAAACTTACCGACGAGCTTTTCCAAGCTATCCTTGGAAGCTTCAAACGTCGTACCGAGCGTATGATCACAATTGCTAATCCAATCATCCGTCAGGTATTCGAAAACCAAGGATCGCAGTATGACAACATCGTCGTTCCTGTGACCGATGGAAAACGTATCTACAGTGTGGTGGTCAATCTCAAGAAAGCATACGAGTCAGATTCCGCTGAAGTTTCCAAAGCGTTCCAAAAATCAATCTTGCTACACACCATTGATGAGGCTTGGAAAGAGCATTTGCGCGAAATGGACGAACTGCGTCATTCGGTACAAAATGCCTCTTACGAACAGAAAGATCCACTACTCATCTACAAACTCGAGTCGTTCAATCTGTTCAAAACCATGGTCGATACCATCAACCGTAAAACTGTTTCGGTATTGATGCGTGGACAGATCCCCGTAAGCGAACCCGAAGCGGTGAAAGAGGCGGCCCCTGTTCGTCGTACCGATCATTCGCGTTATCGCACGCAGAAAGATGATTATACGGCCTCGACCAACGCCCAACAACAAGCGCGTAATCAATCTACACAACCCCAACGGGTTGAGCAGGTGGTACGTGTCGAAAAGAAGGTGGGACGCAACGAACCATGCCCATGTGGTAGCGGAAAGAAGTACAAATCGTGCCATGGTCGATTTGAGGCTTAATACATACGCATTATAATCAGATAATATAGATGCCGACGTCATTGACCCGTTTAGGGGATCTGTCGTCGGCATTTTTTATTTCTCTGCTTCAAGTTCCGATATTAGAGGCGAATATTCCAAAATACTGTTCCAAAGAAGGGTGAAATGGCTCTATTTGAACTCTTTTATTCTCTTTCCACAACAAAAATACAGCTTGTGTTGTCTCGTTTTCAATTATTATTCCTACCTTTGCGCCCGTGTTTTAGATAACAAATTAATTTATTAATCAATTCGGTATGAATAATTACGAAACCGTTTTCATTTTAACTCCCGTTTTGTCTGATGATCAGATGAAGGAAGCGGTAGCAAAGTTCACCGGCTTACTGGTGGCTGAAGGTGCGGAAATTGTGAATGAGGAGAATTGGGGCCTAAAGAAACTGGCTTATCCCATTCAAAAGAAATCAAGTGGTTTTTATCAACTTGTAGAGTTTAAGGCAAATCCTGAAGTGATTGCCAAATTGGAGATTAACTTCCGTCGCGACGAGCGCGTAATTCGTTTCTTGACATTCAAGCAAGACAAATACGCTGGCGAGTACGCTGCAAAGAGAAGAAGTTTAAGAGCTAACAAACAATCGTAAGGAGGAAAAAATCATGGCACAAAATCAAGAAATCCGTTATTTGGCTCCTGTAGCAGTTGATACAACCAAAAAGAAGTATTGCCGTTTCAAAAAGAGCGGTATCCGTTATATCGATTATAAAGATCCTGAGTTTCTGAAGAAGTTTCTCAACGAGCAGGGACGTATTCTTCCCCGTCGCATCACCGGTACTTCATTGAAGTTCCAGCGTCGTGTTGCTCAAGCTGTAAAGCGTGCACGTCATTTGGCGTTGCTACCCTATGTAACAGATATGATGAAATAATAAAACGAAGGAGGATTAATCATGTATATTATATTAAAAGAAGACGTACAAAACTTGGGTTATAAGGACGATGTGGTATTCGTTCGTGATGGTTACGGTCGTAACTTTCTGATTCCTCAAGGGAAAGCAGTTATTGCATCTGAGTCTGCGAAAAAGGTATTGGCTGAGACATTGAAGCAACGTGCTCACAAACTCGAGAAAATCAAAACTCTCGCGCAAACTGTTGCAACTAAATTGGAAGGTGTTAAATTGACTATCACCACCAAATGCAGCGAAAACGGTAAAATTTACGGTTCGGTAAACAATATTCAATTGGCTGAAGAATTGGCTAAATTGGGTATCGAAGTAGATCGTAAAGCAATTGTTATCAAAGAGGCAGCAAAAGAGATTGGCAGCTATGTGGCTGTTGTGAAACTTCACAAAGAGATCTCAGTAGAATTACCATACGAAGTGGTAGCCGAGCAAAACTGATTTTTGAGTATACAATAGTATTTTTATAGGGGAGATGCCATCGTGCATTTCCCCTATTTTCTTTATTTCAGTACAGACGTGGCATGCCGCGTCTCCTTTTATTCTCTCATTTTCATATCTGCGCATACGGCAGTACAGACGTGGCATGCCGCGTCTCTACCCCAATCCCATTCATATTCATGCCGCGTCTGTACTGAAAATACGACGGCTTCTTTTGCTCAAAAGGTCTGCTCCTTTTAAATAAAAGGAATAAACGTTTTGAGTAAAAGGTATATTCCTTTTTGAGGAATGAATTGTATTGTATATTTGTAAGGGTGTCTTTGTCTATTAATCAATACATTTATAGGGTTTTATTCTATTAATTGTGTTAAAGAGAGTAATCGGGTGATAGAATAGCTTTTGACTCACTATGACAATAAAAGCTCTTTTATGAATAAACAAATTGGGCTATCTTTGCAAGATATTGAATAGAACTCAACATGGCAAAAAAACGCGCTTCAGATACCTTCTCTTTTCGCTCACTCTCTTTCTTTTCTTCTTTAAAGAACGAACGGATTAAGGCTATTACGGGATTAATACTCCTTCTTCTTGCTGTTTACATCGGTTTGGCTCTCATCTCTTTCCTCTTTAGCGGAGGGGATGACCAAAGTAAAATTGAAAATCTCACTACCGGAGAACTTTTTGACAGAGGTAGCGGTATTCAGAATTGGTGCGGAGCTATCGGCGCACTGCTCTCCAATTGGTTGATCAACCAGACGTTTGGAGTGGGGACGTTATTCATTCCGGTATTTATCGGGGGATTGGGCCTCCGTTTGATTCGCCCCTTTCAAATGGGACTTACCCGTCTTTTCTTTATCTGTTTTGTGTCGATGATGTGGATTTCACTCTTCAGCGCGGTTGTGTTGAAGTGGTTTTATGAGGATACATTTATCTACTTAGGTGGCCGTATGGGATATGACCTGGGCGAACTTATGATCGCTACGATCGGATTGCTCGGAACTGTGATTACCATCATCGCGCTTTTCTTTATAATATCGATATTGATCAACATTGGAGTGATCGGGTTTATCGGCCGATTGTTTAAGAAGCGTGATTTGTCGAAGTTTAAATCGGCTGTCCCTTCGGCCTCTTCTATCGGAGCTGCACCAGCTACTCCGCCAGTCGGTGAATCGACTGCTGTCAACAACGGTCCTGTGACTCCGGTGGGAAAAGAGATCGAATGGATTATCAGCCGTGGGGATGATGACGATGAGACAGAGAAGGCTCACCCGATCAGTGGTCGCGACACTTTACCGGATACATCATTGCCGGTGGATGTGCCTTTTACCATTGACGATGCCGCCAATGATGAAGAGGATGAAGAGTGGAGTGGCAACGGACAAGGGGAGTATGACCCGACACTCGATCTGTCGCACTATAAGTATCCCTCTACTGATTTGTTGACCATGTATGATTCCAACGAGAATCTGATCAACATGGAAGAGCAAAACGCCAATAAGAATCGTATTGTGGAGGTGTTGCGCAACTTTGATATTGAAATTCAGTCGATCAAGGCCACGCCCGGTCCTACGGTGACTCTTTATGAGATTGTTCCCGAAGCTGGGATACGAATTGCCAAAATCAGAAACTTGGAAGACGACATCGCATTGAGTCTTGCCGCGCTCGGTATTCGTATTATCGCGCCACTTCCGGGCAAAGGAACCATCGGTATTGAAGTTCCCAATAAAGATCCCCAGATTGTTTCGATGCGCACCATTCTCAACTCCTCTAAATTCAGGGAGAGCAAGATGGACCTGCCCATCGCGTTGGGAAAGACCATTACCAATGAGATTTTTATTGTCGATCTGGCCAAGATGCCTCATATATTGGTGGCCGGTGCCACAGGACAGGGAAAATCGGTGGGATTGAACGCGATCATCGCCTCGCTGATCTATAAAAAGCACCCGTCGCAACTGAAATTTGTGTTGGTCGATCCCAAAAAGGTGGAGTGTACCATCTATTCAACCATCGAGAAGCATTTCTTGGCGAAGTTGCCCGATAGTGAGGAGCCAATTATAACAGACGTTACGAAGGTGGTGCAGACCCTGACCTCGATAACTCGAGAGATGGACGAGCGATACGACCTGCTGAAGAAGGCGCATGTGCGCAACGTAAAAGAGTATAACCAGAAGTTTGTGGCTCGCAAACTGAATCCCGAGAAGGGACACCGTTTCCTTCCTTATATTGTGGTGATCATCGATGAGTTTGGCGACCTGATTATGACCGCCGGAAAAGAGGTGGAACTGCCCATTGCCCGCATAGCTCAGTTGGCACGTGCGGTAGGTATTCACATGGTGATAGCCACTCAACGTCCATCGACCAATATCATCACAGGAACCATTAAAGCGAACTTCCCGGCTCGTATTGCTTTCCGCGTGTCGGCGATGGTCGATTCGCGCACCATTCTCGACTGTCCCGGAGCCAATCAGTTGATCGGACGGGGAGATATGCTCTTCTCGCAGGGCGGTGGCGATCTGATTCGTGTGCAGTGTGCCTTTATTGATACTCCCGAGGTGGAGAGCGTAGCGGAATTTATAGGAAACCAACAGGGCTATTCCACGGCCTACTATCTGCCCGAAGTGACCACCGACGAGTCGGTAGGAGCGGGGGATGTGGATATGAACAACCTGGATCCGTTGTTTGAAGAGGCCGCTCGATTGATAGTGATTTCGCAGCAGGGATCGACTTCGATGATTCAACGTAAACTATCGCTCGGCTATAATCGCTCAGGACGATTGATGGATCAGCTCGAAAAGGCGGGAATTGTAGGACCGTCTGAGGGAAGTAAGCCGCGTCAGGTGCTTGTGATGGACGAGTATCAGTTGGATATGCTATTACGACAAATAAAATAACAGAACGATGATTAAATCACTTTTTACACTCTTTTTCTCTTTGTCCGTATCTCTACTATTTGCCCAGCAGAGCGATTCCGAAGCATTGAAGGTGCTTGATAAAGCGGCCTCGCAATACAACAAAGCGAAAGGAGTGTATATCGCTTTTGAGTTGACAACCGAAAACAAACGTACCAAGGCTGTTCAGCAAGTGAACGGAACAATTCAGATGAAGGGCATCAAATCGTATTTGAAAACAGAAGATGCCGAGGTGTGGTATGACGGGAAAAACCAATGGTCCTATTATCACGAAAGCAGCGAGGTGAATCTGTCCAACCCCGGTCCGACCGAGATGGAGGTGTACAACCCTGCCATTCTTTTCCGCAATTATAAGAAATCTTTTGTAGTGACCTATGTGGGTCAGAAAAGTTACGGGGGGGTACCCTATGAGGTGGTGGAATTGCGACCAGTGGAAGGAAATAATAACCTGATTAAAATTACCTGTCGATTCACGTTGGCGGGTGAGTTGAACAGTGTGTTGGTGCAAAATCGCAACCTGACGGAAGCCCGATTGTTTATAACAACATACCAAACAGGAAAGACATATGATGATTCGCTTTTCGTCTTCCCAGCAACTACCTATCCCGATGTGGAGGTGATTGATCTCAGATAAAAGGGGGATGGAAAAGTGCCGACCAAATTGGTGGACTGGCTTTTGGTACACTTTTTGTTGTTACTTCTCATAATGAATAAAATCAATTATGATTATCCGCAATACTTCCTAAAAAGAATTGGCCAAAAAAAGTTGTAAAATAGTCCACAAAAAATTGCATATATCACTGATTTTCATTATCTTTATAGCTGAAACAGCATAAGGGTG
>JBKEBB010000140.1:0-2927 GCA_047972845.1 Bacteroidales bacterium | reverse complement strand
CACCCTTATGCTGTTTCAGCTATAAAGATAATGAAAATCAGTGATATATGCAATTTTTTGTGGACTATTTTACAACTTTTTTTGGCCAATTCTTTTTAGGAAGTATTGCGGATAATCATATGAGTTATATTGACAAAAACGAGTTAATCGATTGCTGCAATCGCATACAATCCTACATTCATCGTACTCCCGTATTGACATCCCGAGCAATAAACGGAATCGTGGGAGCGGAGGTGTATTTTAAGTGTGAGAACTTCCAGCGAATGGGAGCTTTTAAGATGCGTGGGGCCACCAATGCCATCATGCAGTTGACAGATGAACAAAAGCGGGCGGGGGTAGTGACTCACTCCTCGGGGAATTTTGCCCAGGCATTGGCTCTTGGTGCCAGAAATTTAGGGGTTACCCCCCATATTGTGATGCCCGAAAGCGCTCCCCGTGTAAAAAAAGAGGCGGTGAAGGGATATGGGGGTATTGTGTATGAGTGCGAATCCAATCCTCAAGCCAGAGAGCGGGAGGCTGAACGGATTCGAAAAGAAACGGGAGCTACCTTTATTCATCCCTCGAATGATTGGAATGTGATACTCGGACAAGGAACGGCTTGTAAGGAGTTGTTAGAGGAGTGTCCCGATCTTTCGTCGGTGTTCACTCCGGTAGGTGGTGGAGGTTTGATCGCGGGAACAGCCCTGTATGCCCACTTTTTTGGAAACAGTTGTCGGGTGTTTGGAGGAGAACCCTACGCCTGCGACGATGCCTATCGGTCGTTGAGAAGTGGGGTGATTGAAACCAATGCGACGACCAATACCATTGCCGATGGACTGAAAACCAATCTGGGAGATGTCAACTTTCCGATTATCCGACAATATGTAACCGATATAATCCGAGTGAGCGAAGAGGAGATTGTGGCTTCGATGCGATTGATTTGGGAGCGGATGAAGATTGTTGTAGAGCCATCCAGTGCAGTTGCGTTGGCGGCGTTGATAAGTGATCGGGATACGTTTAAAGGGAAAAAGGTGGGTGTGATCCTTTCGGGAGGAAACGTGGACCTGTCGAACCTCCCGTTTTAGATCAATTGTTCATCCTGTGCAACGGATTGACCGGATCAGCGAGTCGGTTGTTTGACGTAGATCAGTTTGGATGTGTCATATCCACGTTTCTCGGCTTTTGCAAGAAGCATGTCGAGGGTGGCTTTGGGCAATTGAGGGGTACGGCTCAATATCCACAAATAGTCGTCGGAGCTGCTTCCAATGAGTACATAGCTATAGTTTACTTCATCCAACTCAAGGATGAAATAATCGGCATAGAACCATAGAAAGAAAGATACTTTTAATTTCCCGGGCTCTTTTGGGTTCGGTATTTTTGCTTTTCCTACCGCTTTACTGAATTTACCAGAGAGGCTGTTTTTATATCCGCTGTTGATCACTTCGATCATTCCATTGGATTTTAACCGATAGGTGGCGGTGACTCCTTCCAAATTTCGCTCAAATGAGTGATCGAATCGAGCAATTTCGTACCATTTACCCATGTAGCGCTGAATATCTACCTTTTCAACGGTGCGTTTGTCGATGTTTTGAGCGTGTGTTGGCATAATGGTTATAAGTAGTAAGGTGGTGAGAAAAAGGATTGATTTGTAATTTTGTTTCATGGGTAGAGTGTTTATGCGCATAACAATTTGATTTGATAAAAAGTTTTGAAGCGATCGAGGATCTTTTTTCGCATTTATTTTAGTTCGGAAAGTTGTTTATTCATTGAGAAAGAGTTAATTTTGCACTCTGTTTTCTCAAAATATAATGTCTAACCAACTAATTAAAAACACTGTTATTACAATGTCAGAATTAGAAAAGCAGGTAGCACCTCTCGAAGGTTTCGATTGGGATGCCTATGAAAAAGGCGAGATTTACGGAAACGTAAGCCGCGATGAGATGGTTAAAACGTATGACCAGTCTTTGAACACAGTTAAAGACAAAGAGGTGATCGAAGGAAAAGTTATTTCGATCAACAAACGTGAGGTGGTTGTAAACATTGGTTACAAGTCAGATGGTATCATCTCAATGACTGAGTTCCGTTACAACCCCGATTTGGCCGTTGGTGATACCGTTGAGGTATACATCGAAAGCCAAGAGGACAAAAAAGGACAGTTGATCCTGTCTCACAAAAAAGCACGCACGGCTCGCTCTTGGGATCGTGTGAACTCGGCACTTGAGAAAGATGAAATCATCAAAGGTTTTGTTAAGTGTCGTACAAAAGGCGGTATGATTGTTGATGTATTTGGTATCGAGGCGTTCTTGCCAGGTTCTCAAATCGATGTTAAGCCAATCCGCGACTACGATGTGTTTGTAAACAAAACAATGGAATTCAAGGTGGTTAAAATCAACCAAGAGTTTAAAAACGTGGTTGTTTCACACAAAGCTCTTATTGAAGCAGAACTTGAACAACAGAAAAAAGAGATCATTTCTAAACTGGAAAAAGGACAAGTTCTTGAAGGTACAGTTAAGAATATCACTTCATACGGAGTATTTATCGATTTGGGTGGCGTAGATGGTTTGATCCACATTACAGACCTTTCTTGGGGTCGTGTATCGCATCCTGAAGAGGTGGTTTCTTTGGATCAAAAACTCAATGTGGTTATTCTTGACTTTGATGATGAGAAGAAACGTATCGCGTTGGGTCTGAAACAACTTACTCCTCATCCATGGGATGCTTTGGATGCTGACTTGAAAGTAGGCGATAAAGTAAAAGGTAAAGTAGTTGTTATTGCAGATTACGGTGCGTTTATTGAGATTACTCAAGGCGTTGAAGGTTTGATCCACGTGTCTGAAATGTCATGGTCACAACACTTGCGTAGCGCTCAAGATTTCTTGAAGATCGGCGAAGAGGTTGAAGCCGTTATTTTGACTCTTGATCGCGAAGAGCGTAAGATGTCATTGGGT
>JBKEBB010000139.1:0-1997 GCA_047972845.1 Bacteroidales bacterium | reverse complement strand
GACAAAGGAAACGTTCAAACAAACATGGGTTACCGTATCCAACACAACAATGCCATTGGCCCCTACAAAGGAGGCATCCGTTTCCACTCTTCAGTGAATCAATCTATCCTGAAGTTTCTCGCCTTTGAACAAACATTCAAAAATTCATTGACCACACTCCCGATGGGTGGTGGTAAAGGTGGTTCCGATTTCAATCCGAAAGGAAAATCGATCAATGAAATCATGCGCTTTACTCAAGCCTTCATCCTTGAATTGTGGAAACATATCGGACCTGACACCGACGTACCTGCCGGAGATATCGGTGTGGGTGGACGCGAAGTTTCATTCATGGCCGGAATGTATAAGAAATTATCAAAAGAGGTGACTGGTACCTTTACCGGAAAAATGCTTGAGATGGGTGGTTCGCTGATTCGTCCCGAAGCTACCGGTTATGGTAATGTTTACTTCCTACTCGAGATGCTTAAAACCCGCAACATCGATATTAAAGGTAAAGTGGTGGCCGTTTCAGGTTCAGGAAACGTAGCTCAATATACCGTTGAGAGACTGAACCAATTGGGAGCTAAAGTGGTGACTTTGTCCGACTCAAACGGTTATATTTACGATCCGGCTGGTATCGACGACGAGAAACTGGCTTTCGTAATGGATTTGAAAAACAATCAACGCGGACGTATCAAAGAATATGCTGATAAATACGGCTGTAAGTTTGTTGAAGGCGGACGCCCATGGGCAGAGAAATGCGATATCGCACTTCCATCAGCTACTCAAAACGAATTGAACGGCGATGATGCGGCTACTCTTTTGGCGAATGGTTGTTTTGCAGTGTCTGAAGGTGCCAACATGCCTTCTACTCCTGAAGCTATCGAGAAATTTATCGCCGCGAAGATTCTTTACGCACCCGGTAAAGCAGCCAATGCGGGCGGTGTTGCCACTTCTGGATTAGAAATGACTCAAAACTCCATGCGTTTGAGCTGGACTCGCGAAGAGGTAGATGCCAAACTTCAACAAATCATGAAGAATATTCACGCCACTTGCGTTACCTACGGAACAGAAGCCGACGGTTTTGTGAACTATGTAAACGGTGCAAACATCGGTGGTTTCATGAAAGTTGCCAAAGCGGTAATGGCTCAAGGTGTAATCTAATTTATACGCCGGATCTGAATCACAGTCCGAATATAATTTCATAAAAGCCCGTTCGACACTCTTTTTTGTCGAACGGGCTTTCTCTTTATACGATAGTTATATCCTTTGATCTATAGATTTTAATCGAATGAATCTTCACTGAAACAGTCAACCATACTTCCCAACCCGGATCTCCCCATTTATATCCATTTCCCGATATCTATAATTTCACAGATTGACATGATCTTTACAAATCACAGTCATACCTAATCTATGATATCTGACCTATTCATTGGGCTCACCATCATCTCACTCCGCTCGTCGCAAGTCCCGATCTCTACTTCTATGAATTAATCTCTCAAAAAGGAATATTCCTTTCAACTAAAACGTCTGCTTCTTTTGATTCGTACGTATATACCTTTTGAATAAAACGTATATTCCTTTTTTATACGATTATTCATCGTTACATGAATCATTCAAACTCACATGGATGAGAAATCAATCAACACACTTCTTAATTATGCTTTTTTATCTAAAGTCCGTGAAAATACTCGGTAAAGAACTCGTAATATTCTATTTTTTATTCTTTAATTTGCCTCGGTAATTGATTGTGGGTGTTAAGGCTATGACTGCTCGTCGATTGGTTGCGTATATTGGAATGACCGCCTTATTTAAATATCTAATGCTCCTATTGGCCTCTGAATAAAAATGGACCGAACAACACGTATCAAAACCAGTGTTACCTTATTTTATAATCTAATGATTATCCGCAATACTTCCTAAAAAGAATTGGCCAAAAAAAGTTGTAAAATAGTCCACAAAAAATTGCATATATCACTGATTTTCATTATCTTTATAGCTGAAACAGCATAAGGGTG
>JBKEBB010000258.1:0-5616 GCA_047972845.1 Bacteroidales bacterium | reverse complement strand
TGATTTTTCCCATAACAAAAAAGTTTATTGAAACGAATTTCAATAAACTTCTCTGAAATCAAGTATGTACGGGTGTTTCAGCTACATTTCACCAACCATTTTTGGCATATATACCTAATTTCTACTTAGCGAAAGCAACCGAACGAGTCTCCCTGATCACCGTAATCTTCACTTGACCGGGATAGGTCATCTCATCCTGAATCCGTTTAGCAATTTCTGCCGACAACACCTCTGTTTGAGTATCATCAATCTTTTCAGCTCCCACAATTACACGAAGCTCACGGCCCGCCTGGATAGCATATGTTTTCAACACACCTGGATAAGAGAGCGCCAACTGCTCAAGGTCGTTCAGACGTTTGATGTAGGCTTCCACAATCTCTCTTCTGGCACCCGGACGAGCGCCCGAAATGGCGTCGCACACCTGTACAATAGGAGCAAGAAGAGATGTCATCTCCGTCTCATCGTGGTGAGCACCGATCGCATTGCATATATCCGGTTTTTCTTTATATTTTTCAGACAGCTTAATACCCAAGACAGCATGTGGCAATTCGGGCTCTTCATCGGGCACTTTACCAATATCGTGGAGTAATCCGGCACGTTTCGCCTTTTTAGGATTCAATCCCAATTCAGCGGCCATAATGGCGCACAGGTTGGCTGTTTCACGCGAGTGTTGCAATAGGTTTTGACCATATGATGAGCGATATTTCATCTTTCCTACCATACGGATCAGCTCAGGATGCAATCCATGAACACCGAGATCAATCGCTGTACGCTTTCCTGTCTCTATAATCTCTTCTTCGATCTGCTTCTTCACCTTCGTAACCACCTCCTCAATTCGAGCAGGGTGGATACGGCCATCGGTCACCAACTGGTGCAATGCCAAGCGGGCAATTTCACGACGTACGGGATCAAATCCCGAAAGCACGATTGCCTCAGGAGTATCATCAACGATAATTTCAATTCCTGTAGCCGCTTCCAATGCACGAATGTTTCGGCCTTCACGTCCGATGATTCGTCCTTTAATCTCATCCGAATCGATATGGAATACCGATACCGAATTCTCAATAGCCGTTTCGGTAGCCACCCGTTGAATGGTTTGGATAACCACCTTCTTGGCCTCCTTGTTGGCAGTCAGTTTAGCCTCTTCCACAATTTCATTCGCGATCGCGATTGAAGCGGCTTTGGCCTCTTCTTTCATTGCTTCGAGGAGTTTATCTTTCGCTTCAGCAGCCGACAGTCCGGAAAGCGCTTCCAGTCGGAGTATCTCCTGCTTGTGGAGCCCTTCCATCTCAACTTTTTTCTTTTCAACAATCTCCAGTTGTGTTTCCAGGTTCTCACGAATCACTTCCAACTCAGATGACTTCTTGTGGATCTCTTCGTTCTTTTGGTTAAGTTGCAATTCTCGTTGCTTGAGTTTTGCCTCTCCCGATTGCAGTTTCGCGTTACGCGATGTCACTTGCTTTTCAAAATCGGCTTTGAGATTATAGAATTTCTCTTTTACCTCGAGTAGTTTTGCCTTTTTGATTGTTTCGGATTCACGCTTGGCCTCTTCGATGATGCGCTCGGAACGAGACTTGAGCATCACACGTATGACGTACCAGGTGCCAACCGAACCAACAATTAAGCTGATTACTGTAGCTATAATTACTTCTATCATTCTGATATAGGGTTTAAATATTTAAAAAAAAGCACCACCGAAGTGGATTAATATATCCTCCTTTAGTAGTGCGAATTGTCAATATGCTATTATGATATTATTCACTCGGTCGTTTCATTCAAATATGCATCCAGTTGCTTAGTCAGCCTGTCAATTGTCACTTCGAACGGGGTAACATCCTTCTGTCGGATCACTTTAAGGTATTCACGCGCTATTTGGCAAGCTGCCATAGCCAGAAAATCATGATTATCCCTATCGCTTTCAGCACAACGATTCCTATATTGATCTGCCTTTCTATTAATCAAACGAACCGCAGCACGAACCAACTCTTCCTCCTCCTCGTTTCGCGGAATGGACAATGAGAGGTCTGCTCCTACAACATTCAGCGTTATCGTAAACTTATCATTCATCGCAGTATCATTCATTAAGTAAAGCGATGCATTTATCGACTTCTCGCACTAATTTTGATAATCTGGCACGCGCCAACTCTCGGCCTTCCGTCTCCTGTCCGGCAACACCCTGGGCTGCAAGCAGATTATCATAGCGGGTTTCTAATTCTTCAATCTTACATTTGGCTTGTTCAAGCCGTTTGTCTCGTTCAGAAACCTCCTCTTTCAAATGGGCATTAGCCACCCGGAGCGTATCGCAATAGGCTATCAATTGCTGTATACGCCGTTCGAAGTGTTCTAATAGTTTAAATTGCTCATCAAGCATTATTTACCCAAAAATCACACAAATATAGACATTTATTATCAAAACACAATATAATCAGCAGAATTTTCATCCTGCAAAACCATTTATTTGATGATTTATAATTAATAACAATTATCAAGCCAAAAAGGATTATTCCTTTTGATCAAAAGGTATATACGTTTCAATCAAAAGGGATATACCTTTCAAACAATAAGATTACTCCTTTTGTTTGATATATATGATGTAAATAAAATATACTAAAAGCAAGATGTGGACTGCATACGATTTCATCCCATTTCCGATAATACAAGGGGTCGCATTTCGATTGAAATAAATGTGATTCAGAATAGAAATAAAACATACGTAAAATCATTAAACCATTGTCCGGTTTTCAGTCAAATAATAGAGAGAAGCGATTGCCAAATGAGTCAAACGAGATGACTATAAGGTATTTCACGCCTTGATGAGGAGTTTTAATTCAGGTTAATGTTTTTGTGGCACACTTTTTGTAATGTATCTTTGCAGTTGAAATCATCAGATACCTCAATAAAAAGGTATCAAATATTTTTCGAAAGATGACAGATAATAATTTTTCACCTCGTATAAAAGAAATACTGACCTTCAGCCGCGAAGAGGCCGAACGGTTAAGTAATAATCATATCCTCCCCGAACACTTTATGCTGGCCATTCTGCGCCAGTCGTCAAACCGGGCTTGTCAAGTATTGTCCCAACTCGGAGTTAATCTCAACTATGTGAAGATGAAACTCGATCAGCAGTTGCGTGGCAATCAGATTGACGGATATGTGGGAGAGATGATTGTGAGTAAAAGTGCGGAGCGCACCTTGCGCATTGGGGTTCTTGAAGCCCGACTGTTGAAAGCATCTGTAATGGATGCCGAGCATCTGCTTTTGGCCATCATTAAGGAGTGTAATACGGTTGCATCCCTTTTAGAGGAAGAGAAAGCCCCTTACAATGTCATTCTTGGCGCATTGTCATTTGAAGTATCGAGTGATCAAACGCCTACGATGGGACATGGATTCGCCGATGACGATGATGATTCGGACATTGCCCCTATGGGACCGCAAAAGAAAGAGTCGAGCCTCGGAACCGACAAACCTCAAAGCGACACCCCCGTTCTCGACAATTTCGGATTCGACCTCACCAAGGCGGCCGAAGAGAAAAAACTCGATCCGATTGTAGGAAGAGAGCAGGAAGTGGAACGTCTGTCGCAAATCCTAAGTCGTCGGAAGAAGAACAACCCAATTTTGATTGGAGAACCCGGTGTGGGTAAATCGGCCATTGTAGAGGGCTTGGCTAATCGAATCGTGCAGAAAAAGGTATCCCGTCTGCTTTTCGACAAACGGGTAATCTCTCTTGATATGGCATCTGTGGTGGCGGGAACTAAATACCGCGGACAATTTGAGGAGCGATTGAAAGCAATCATGAACGAACTCAAAAAAAATCCCGATATCATACTCTTTATCGATGAGATACATACGATTGTAGGTGCGGGAGGAGTTTCCGGATCAATGGATGCGGCCAATATGTTGAAACCGGCTCTTTCGAGAGGCGATATTCAGTGTATCGGTGCCACCACCCTCGATGAATACAGAAAGCATATTGAAAAGGACGGCGCACTCGAACGTCGTTTCCAAAAAATATTGGTATCACCCACAACGGCCGATGAAACACTTCAGATCATTCACAACATCAAGGATCGATACGAAGAGCATCACCATGTATCCTACACCGATGAAGCGATTGAACTGTGTGTAAAATTGACCGATCGATACGTGACCGACCGCAATTTTCCAGACAAAGCGATCGATGCGCTCGACGAAGCCGGAGCTCGTACCCACTTGTCGAATATCAGTGTACCACCTATAATCGAAGAGCTTGAAAAGCAGGTGGAAGAATACCGGGAAAAGAAATTTTCGGCTGTCAAGTCGCAAAATTTCGAACTGGCCGCGGGATATAGAGACAAAGAGAAAGAGGCATTGGCAACACTGTCCGAAGAAAAAGAGAAATGGCTCTCAAGCAGTGACAAACAAAGACAAATTGTCGATGGGGAGAAAATGTGCGAGGTAATCGCGCAAATGTCGGGCATTCCGGTACACCGTATCGCGAAAGAGGAGAACCTCAAACTACGAGAAATGCCTTCTTTGCTTAAAGGAAAAGTAATCGGACAGGATAGCGCCGTTACCAAGGTGGTTAAAGCCATTCAACGTAACCGCGTAGGACTGAAAGATCCGAATCGACCCATTGGTACATTCCTCTTTCTCGGACCAACGGGAGTTGGAAAAACCCACTTGGCAAAGATTCTGGCCGAATACCTGTTTGATAGCAAAGACGCGTTGATTAGAGTGGACATGAGTGAGTTTATGGAGAAATTCGCCGTATCAAGGCTCGTAGGAGCTCCTCCGGGATATGTAGGATATGATGAAGGCGGACAGATGACTGAAAAAGTTCGTCGTCGTCCCTATTCAGTGATTTTGCTCGACGAGATTGAAAAGGCGCATCCAGACATATTCAACATTCTGCTTCAAGTACTTGATGAGGGACATCTGACTGACAGTGTTGGACGTAAGGTTGACTTCCGCAATACGATTCTGATTATGACCTCCAACGTGGGAAGCCGTCAGTTGAAAGATTTCGGACAAGGGGTAGGATTCTCTACACCCACACAAGCCGATATGAATATTCGTGCCAGAAATGTAATTCAGAAGGCATTGAATAAGGTGTTCGCCCCGGAATTTCTGAACCGTATCGACGATATTATCACCTTCGACCAGCTCGACAAATCATCGATCCTTCAAATTGTTGATCTGGAATTAAACCAGATTTACAAACGTATTTCAGACCTTGGTTACACACTGATGTTGAGCGAGCAGGCGAAAGGGTATCTGGCTGAGGAAGGATTCAATGTTGAGTTTGGTGCTCGTCCGCTTAAACGTGCTATTCAACAACATGTAGAAGACGGAATGGCAGAGTTGTTGCTCAACAACGAACTAAACGAAAACGATCAAATAAAAGTGGATTTTGACGAAACTGCCAAAAAGTTGGTCTTTCATAATAATACCACGGAATAATCCAGAAACAAGGATAATATAGGTATATATGCCAAAAATGGTTGGTGAAATGTAGCAGAAACACCCGTACATACTTGATTTCAGAGAAGTTTATTGAAATTCGTTTCAATAAACTTTTTTGTTATGGGAAAAATCAAGAAAATAAGGTGTTGGGGCTGTGATAGTTTAGATGTAATT